>CAJUSS010000081.1 GCA_910588895.1 uncultured Lachnospiraceae bacterium | reverse complement strand
CAAACAGCATTGCCAAAGCGATCTCTATCAATGGTGGTAAAATAAAAATCCCTGCTACTATTAACACGAAAAAAATCCCAAAATATATGTTTTTTCTATTCATACAGACCACTTTTGGAAATACCCTCACTTCTCTATATAAAGTCTATTTTTGTCTTCTTACCACGGCAAGATATCTTCCTAAATTCTTCTTCATATCTCCTATCGATAAACTCCCATGTATAATCTTTTGTGATCCTTTTCTTCGCCTTTTCCCCCAAGGCCCGGATCTCCTCTCGACTCATCCTGTCTGCCTTCTCGATCAGTTCTTTTAGATCTCCATCTTCCAGTCCCCAATACAGAGCCCCGTCTTCCCCAACCTCGCTGTTAAATCCCACATCATATAACAGATTCAGGTCAAGGGTCCCCAATGCTTCCAGAAGGGATGGATTGGTCCCACCTACAGAATGCCCATGTATATACCCATACGCGTTCTCCCGTATCTTCTTTAATAACTCCTGATCATAAATCCCTCCTACGAATTTAATACGAGGATCTTTTTCAAAGTGAAGCTGCTTTTTCAATCTTTTATAAAATTTATTTCCTTCTAGGGAAGCCACGATCACCAGATCTTTATCAGTAGAAGATCCCATAAACTCCCTGACGATCGTCTTGTAGTTGTTCTCTGGTACCAATCTGGCTATGTTCGCATAATACTTTCCTGGCTCTACTTTCCACTTTGTATACCAATTAGAGATCTTCAGATCGCCATCTTCCAATGTTGAGGGAAAGGTTTCTGAACCATAAGCGATGAACGTTGTCCTTGGATGATATCCTGCATATCTTTCTTGGATATATCGCTCGATGTTCATGCTATCACAGATCAAGAGATCCGCATACTTTACACACAGCCTCTCTGAGAACCTCCAGTATTTTTTGATAACAGCGTTCCACTTTGCCCGGAGCCATTCATGCCCGTCAGGGTTGATCACTAAATGGATACCCAAACTCTGCATCCTGTCCTTTTCCATCGCAATGAAAGGTCCGATCCGACATGCACAGATAAATATCACCGCTTTTTCGATATGTTCCTTTTCAATATGATGGATCGCCCATTTTAGAGAGCGCCAGTCATAATAGACGGCCTTTGCCGGTCCGATTTTTGGGACTTTGATCGGAAAGCACACTGCTCCATTATGTCTGTACAGTTTTGCCTCATACTCTGTAGGGCTCTTCTGGCAGGCAACATAGTATTGGATCGACGAATCGATCTGGTTCAATGTCAGCTTTTCCACAAAGGTCTCAAACCCACCGTAAGCCGCTGGTATTCCTTTTGAACCAATGATAAAGACATGTCTTTTTGAAGTATCGGTTTTACTCATCCTTCTATTTTACTCTCCCTTTTCCTTCTTTACCCACTTCCTCCTACTTTCCATCGCCTCTAGGCCTAGTTTAAATCTATACATATCATGTCCCAGTACATCACAACAACGGCCCTTTTATATATACTTTCTCCATACATCAAAACAACTGCTCCGACCAGGTCTTTGGTGTCTTTTCATTCATGATCTCCAATGGCAGATGGTAGGTGAACGGCTTCGTCCCTCTCTTTCGAATATACCCGATCATCTCATTAAGGCCCTGCTCCAAAGTATATTTTGTCTCATATCCCAAAAGCCTACGTGCCTTATCGGCAGAGCAAGTGGCCAGCCGCACTTCCTGGGGACGACCTGGCATATAAACTGGCTCCAACCGAAAGCCGATCAGCTTGGCGATCGTCTCAGCCAGATGATTGATCGTCACGAACTCCTCGTCCGGCCCGATATTGATGACCTCTCCTACTACATTGTCCTGGAATGCCAGCTTCACCAGACAGTCAATATCATCCTGGACAAAGGAGAAACATCTCTTTTGCTCGCCATCCCCATAAATGATCGGCTGACGTCCCTGGAGCATAAGATTGATCATGATCGAGGCTACATTACGAAAAGGGTCGTCGTATTTTTGACGTGGGCCGATGATGTTATGGGGCACGGCGATCACTAACTCCATACCATGGACCTCACAGAGATTGCGCAGTACATTTTCTGCCGAAAATTTTGAAATCCCATAAGGATCCTGAGGCTTACAGTTCATATCTTCGGTAAATGGCACGATCTCTTGGGTCCCATAGCGGGCCATTGAAGAGCAGGTAACAAATCTCTTTACATGGTTCATGATGGCTGCACTGGCTGTAGATACAGAATTTAGATATGTATTCTCTGCTACCAGCTTTGGAGAAAATACAGAAAGACCTTCATAGGCTGTGCAGGCAGTATGGTAGACGATATCCACTCCCCTGAGCAATCCCCTCATTTTTTCAAGCTCATTACAATCTACCTGGTGAAAATCCACCCCTTCTGGCACATTATCCTGATATCCTCCGATCAGATCATCACATCCAGAAACCTTATGTCCCTCCGCCAACATAGCATCTGCCAGATGGCTTCCTAAAAATCCAGCAACTCCAGTGATAAAAATATGCATTTTTCTAGCTCCTTTAGTCCTTCTGATAGATATCTCTCGTATATACCTTTTTTCTTACATCCTCTAAACAGCTATGAAACCGATTTGCCACGATCACATTACTATCCGTTTTAAAAGTGTTCAGATCGTTCACTACTCGGTCACCATAAAACTCCTCTCCATTCTTAAGCGTCGGTTCATAGATGATGATCTTTGCGCCATAGGATTTTAATCTCTTGATGACTCCCTGTATCGCACTATGCCGGAAATTATCAGAATCACTTTTCATCGTCAATCGGTAAATCCCGATCACACATGCAGGATTGTCTGACTTAAAATAGTCCTCTGCATCCTGTTTACCGTCAAATCCAGCCTTTTCCAATATCTGCTCGGCGATATGGTCCTTTCGCACACGATTACTATCTATGATCGCTTTTATAATGCTTTCGGGAACGCCTTCAAAATTGGCCAAGAGCTGTTTAGAATCTTTTGGCAGACAATATCCGCCATATCCAAAAGATGGATTATTGTAATGTGCCCCTATCCTTGGGTCTAAGCACATGCCGTCAATGATCTGTTGTGTATTAAATCCTTTCAGCTCTGCATAGGTATCCAACTCATTGAAGAACCCTACTCGCATAGCAAGATATGTATTGGCAAAAAGTTTTATTGCCTCTGCCTCATGAAAACCGATAAAAAGCTTAGGGATATCCTTCTTTATGGCAGCTTCTTGTAAGAGCTCTGCAAATCGATACCCCCATCCCACAAGTCTTTCATCTTTCTCATCTACTCCTACAATGATCCGACTTGGATAAAGATTATCATAAAGAGCTCGGGACTCCCGCAAAAATTCTGGACTAAACAAGATGTTCCTGCTCTTCATCTTTTCCCTCACACTTTTCGTATAGCCTACCGGGATAGTTGACTTTATCACGATGATCGCTTCTGGGTTGATCTGCATGATACTGCTTAATACTGCCTCAACTGCAGACGTATCAAAATAGGATCTTACAATATCATAGTTCGTTGGTGCAGCAACCACCACAAGTTCTGCATCCTTATAAGCTTCCTGTTCATCGGTTGTTGCCCAAAGTCCCGGTCGTTGATCACGTAAAGTTGGCATGGATACATCAATCTGTTCTGCTAGATACTCTTCCAGCTCTTTATCCTGTATAGGCGATTTTCTAGAATTTAATAAATCCACTTTTTCCTTGATTATATCTACTGCTATGACATCATTCTTCTGTGCCAGTAAGACTGCCATTGACAGACCTACATACCCGATCCCTGCAACTGTGATCCTCATTTGTTCATATTCTCCCTTCACCTTACCCCTTACCCGCAAATCTCCCGCATCAATTCCCTTGCATACGTCCCCATACTCCCCTTTAAGTCCTTCGGTGTGACCGCCTTCTCGATCCCCGCCCTCTCCCGATATTTCTCAAAGATATTGATCACCATCTTCATGGACAAGGGCCGTCCCAGCTTAGACAAAAACATCATCTCCCGGTACTCACCCTCTCTCTCAAAGCACCTATGCTCCATGAGCCACCGCTCCATCCGCTCCCGCAAGACCTTGGAATACAGGTAGATCTGCCGGTCTTTTCCCCGCTTCCTGCGCACAGTCAGGACACCGTTCTCCCGGTCATAGTCCAAGACCCTTAAGCACAGCAGCTGGCTGACCTCGATCCCATGGTAAAAGAGCAGCTCCATCATCACCAGATCCCGCAGACAGATCCGCCTGCGAAAATCACTGTCCAGTTCTTCCATCTCGCGCTGGATCGTCCGAAAAAAGGCGTCGATCTCCTTTTTAGAAAGGTTGTCTCTTCCAAACGCGCTCTCCTGTCTCCCTGCCAACCCTGCCGCTTTCGGCATATGCGTCCCGCTCACCCTATCCGGCGCATGGCTCTCGGGGATCTTGCCGATCTGCGACAGATACGTCAAAAAGTAGCGGAATACCCGGCCTTTTCTGGAGATCGTAGAGGTCCGCAGCTTTCTTTCCTTCGATAGATGATACAGATACCGCTGGACCTTCTGTTCCAGGTCTGTCTGTTCCAGGGCGGACTGTTTTGGAGCTGCCTCTTTGATCTTTCTCTCCTTTGGATCGCTCCCAGCCGCTGCCTCTTCCTCCCCCTCAAGCCACCGAGAAAAATGCTCCAGATCCAGCCGATAAGCCTTTTCCGTCCGGTCATCCAATCCCCGTCCGATCACCTGGCTGCGGATGAAATCTTCGATCAGCCCATCCAGCGTTCCCCCTGGCAGCCCCTCCCATGCTCTGACCATTAGGCTTTCTCCCCTTTCCCGTCCCGGCCCCTTGTCCTGCCATTCCTTTTTACATCCGCACAGCGGACCTTTTTCCGGCCTCAATATCCAAATAACTTCTTCTGGTAGAACTTTTCCAGGTATTTATACCTTTTGCAGGTATCATTATACCCTTAGCGAATATTCAAGTCAATGTTTTTTTCTTACAATAACCTTAAAAACTACTCGGGATCACTTAAGGATAGCTACTATCGACTATATCGGGATGGAGAGTCCGCATGAACAGGATTGCAGAATTGAGAAAAGAAAAAAGGATGAGCCAGATCAGCCTGGGGATGAAGCTGAACGTTTCCCAGAAGATGATCAGTGCCTATGAGAACGGGAAAAATGAACCCAGCATCGATCTTTTGATGCGGATGGCCGACATCTTCCACGCATCGATCGATTACATCGTAGGCTACTCAGAAAACCGGTATCCGGAATATCAGGTCCTGGGTTCTTCTTATCCCAGCCCCTCCGCAAAGGACATGGACCGCTTATTTAACGACCTTTCGGACCGGAACAAGTGGATCGCCCAGGGCGTCCTCCTGGGACTTTTGGCCAGCCAGCAGGCAGAGCCCGCCCCAACCGACAATCTTGTCCCGTCCACTGGGCCTCATGGAGAGTCTATGTCCGCTGGATCGGCCAGATCTGCCGGATCCGCCCCGCCGGATGACCACGCTAAGCCTGCGGGATATATATCCAAAACCGATATAGACACCCCTTGACCGATGTTGCCGATCCCCTTCTCTGATCCCTCATCCAATATGGATAGGAACGGGTAGATAAAGGGGCGCAGGCCATTAAATGCAGGCAGGTGGACCAGAAGATAAAAAATGCCCCCTCCTTGATAAGGATCTGGATCGATCAGTCCTTATCAAAAAGAGGGGGACCTCTTTTTATTTCATTTTAGAAGACACAGTTTCCAGCAGAACAACTGCCAATGTCTTGCCTAAAGGGACGAAAACTTTAAAGTCATCATGAACGAACATATAGTGGCTTTTATCGCATATCGGCAAAAAATATTGCGTATATGATCTTTTTTATGCTATGATGACCCTAAGTAAGATATCTTTTTAAGGAAGGAAATGGTACTATGCCATCCGCATCAGCGCAGACAAATGCCCATACGATCAAAGTCAACATGTTTTTGACCTGGCGATCGATCTTTCCAAAATGCGGCCCTAGGCAACAATGACCGCTCAGATACCAAGATCCAGGAGGAGGATACAGATGTACTGTTTTAACAATGATTACAGCGAAGGGGCGCACCCCAAGATCTTAGAGGCGATCCAAAATGCCAGCTTAGACCAGCACGCAGGCTACAGCATGGACCGGCATACCGAACACGCAAAGGAGCTGATCAAAAAGGCGATCTGCCGTGAGGATGTGGATATCCACATGCTGATAGGCGGGACCCAGACCAATATGACCGTGATCAGCGCCGCCCTCCGCCCGCACCAGGCAGTGATCTCCGCCGAGACCGGCCATATCAATGTCCATGAGACCGGAGCGGTGGAATCCACCGGCCACAAGGTCCTGACCCAGTACGCGGCGGATGGGAAGCTGACCCCGTCCCTGATCCAAAAGACCTTGGACGGACACACCGACGAGCATATGGTCCAGCCCAAGATGGTCTATATCTCGGATACCACCGAGATCGGCACCCAGTATACATTGTCCGAGCTGGAGGCTCTTTCCCGCTTCTGCAGGCAGAATGGTCTGTATCTTTTCTTAGACGGCGCACGGCTGGGCGCGGCCCTCACCAGCTCCGTCAACGACCTGACCTTAGCGGACATCGCCCGTCTGGCGGATGTCTTTTACATCGGCGGGACCAAGAACGGCGCACTGTTCGGCGAAGCCCTGGTGATCGTCCACCCGGATCTGAAAGCAGATCTCCGCTTCCTGATCAAACAGAAAGGCGCCATGCTGGCTAAAGGATTCCTCTTAGGGATCCAGTTCGAAGAGCTGTTCCAGGACGGCCTTTTCTTCATGCTGGCCTCCCATGCCAATGCCATGGCGTCGATCTTAAAGAACGCATTTACGGACTGCGGCTTCCCCTTCTTCTCGGATTCCGCCACCAACCAGCAGTTCCCGATCCTGCCCAATGACCTGATCGCCAGACTCCGGGAAAGCTACCAGTTCCAGGATCAGCAGGCAGTGGATGAGGACCACACCGCCGTCCGCTTCGTCACCTCCTGGGCCACAAGTAAAGAGGCTGTGCAGCAGTTTGCGGAGGATCTTAAGCGGCTGGCGCATCAATAGACCGACGCCTTTGTGGGCTTACACATCCATGGACTGACAGAAAAAGGATGAGGCCCTTTTACGACGGCCTCATCCCAGCTTTTATAACACCAGATAGTAATGTGAACAGCAACGATCAATACATCCGCATCCGATCAAGATCCGCCGGGTTCACATGGCACTCCACGCTCCTCACATATTCGATCTGGAATTCCCGCCACTGCCCGTCCTTTAAGCCTTCCAAAAACTGATCCTTGACCGCCATCAGATCTTCCAGATCGTTGTTGTAAGACTCCAGGTAAAGATCCAGGATCCGATCGTCCTCCTGGTCCATCCGAGGTGTCATCATGGGTCTGCACCGCTCTGCATCGTAGACTACCCGGATCTCCACCGTGCCCTGGCAGATCTCCTCATCCTCCTTTAGATAACAGCGCTTCCCGCCCAAAAAGTCCCGGATCCAGATCCGCTCTCCGTCCTCCGGCCCGATCGCATAGGTAAAGGTCTCTGTCTGAAAGGCCTCCTCATCCGCCCGGACCGGCACATAGGTAAATCTGGAAAAGTCGGCAAAAGCTACTCCGACCCCGACCCCTCCCGTCAACACGCCCGCACAGAAGATGCCGGCCATGATCCCTCTCAGCCAGTTCTTACCCTTCCTGTCCATGATCTGCTAACGCCTCCTTTCTCTTCGCTCCGTCCTCTCCCGAACTCCTGTCCGTCTGCTCTTTTATCATCGCTCCATCTCTTGATCTTTTGTCTCCTGGGTCCTTCCTTTCCGGCCAGCCTGTCTCCTCTTTTTCCCTTATCTCCTCCTCTTCTTTTTCTATGGCCTTGTGGGTTTCTTGTCTTGCCAGCCCCCGACTCCTTGCCACGCTGTTATGCTCTTTCTTTATCTCCCTTTGCACATTTTCCCTTGCAATGCCTTCTGGCTTCCTGCCGCGTCCGGCTCCTCTCACTTCCCCTTCTGCTGTTCCTGCAAAGAATGTACAGCTGAACACCGTCAGAGCGGCACAGCACAGGACTGCACCCAGGCATCCGATCGCCGGACCGGCAAAAGGATAGCCCTGGCACAAGAGCACGGTGAGGACCCCTAAGCAGAAGAGAAAGCACAGGCCGACAAATGCAGAAAACGCCATCACGAACAGTACACCTGCGTTCCAGACCATCCGGCAGCACCAGAGAGTCAGATCCACCAGCCATCGCACCAGCCGCCTGACAGACCGAAAGATCCCCCTTCCTGCCCGCTCCGCCAGCCCGCCTGTCCGACGTGCCTGCGCTCTACCTGCCCAGGCACCTGCCCCTCTGCTGACGTGCGCGTTCGGCAAGAAACCTGCCGGGCCTCCCGGCGCAACACCCGCCAGACCTTCCGGCGTGACACCTGCCGGCCCTTGACCGGCATAGCCGCAGCCGCCGGCTGCGCCTCCATCCGACAGCCGCGTCCGCCCCGGTGCCATATATGCTCCCATCCACCGGAAGGGACTTTTGATCGCCCGGAAAATGCCTCTGCCGCACTGCAGGATCAGCCTCCCGGCTTTTTTCCCGGCTCCCAGGATGCTGAAAGCCGCCCTCTTTATGTAACGTCCCAGCTCCCCGGCGGCCGCGCCTCCTTCCATCCCCTCTGCCTCCTGGCCAGGGGATCCTGTCCTTCCGGCAAACGAGCCGGTCCTGCTCACAAGCTTCCTCCACCGCTTTTGTCCACGCGTCTTCCCGCGCGTCTTCCCGCGCTCCTGCCCCTGTCCAAGGTCCGGCTTCACATGATACGCCTCCAAGATCTCTGCTGCCAGCTCCTGCACCGGCCCGAAATCCTTGATCGCCTCCTCTTCCTCCTGCCCGTCCTTGATCTTCATCTCGATATGCTGGAGGTATTCGTCTAAGATATCCTCCTGCTCCTCGTCCTCCAATACCTTAAGATGCTCTTTCAGTGCATCTAAAAACGCCTGTCTATCCATCCTTGCCTCCACTCTGTTCCTTTAAAAACTTGCATACTCTCTCCTGGAGCTTTTCCCACTCCTCCTCCAGCTCATCCCGGTACAGGACACCGGCAGCCGTCAGATGGTAGTACTTCCTGGGCGGTCCTTCCTTTGATTCCCGCAGATAGGTCTCAAAATAATGCTCGTTGGTCAAGCGCTTCAAAAGCGGGTAGATCGTCCCCTCGTTCACATCGATCACCTTTGACACTTCCTCCACCAGCTCATACCCATACATATCCCGCTTCCGCACCGACTCCAGGACGATCAGCTCCAGCACTCCCTTTTTAAACTGTGCGTTCATCCCTTTCCTCCTCGTGATACCATAGTATACCAACTACTTTGTAATGTCAAGTACTAAAAAAATAAAATAGCACGATCGTCTGCTTTGTCCAAAAACAAAAAGACATGACTCCCCAAACGAAAGTCATGTCCTGTCTGCATCTGCAGTGAAAGCTCAGCGGTCAGGCGGCCTGGGGCAAGGTATGCCGGATACACCCGCAGATCTCTTACAGGATCGGCTCCTGCCCCGCCTCCATCGCTCCCGCAAAGGGTGACAATTCCAGTCGGATGAAATATCCTTTATCATGATCGCACACCGGGCATTTCTCCGGCGCTCCCATGCCCTCGAAGGTATACCCACAGTTCAAGCAGATCCACCCGGTCTTCACCTTGGAGACAAAGAGCTGGTCCTCTTCTAAAAGCTTTGCGAACCGCCCGAACCGGTCGCCGTGGAATTTCTCGATATCGGCGATCAGATAGAAAGACCGGGCCACCTGGGGGAACCCTTCCTCCTTGGCCTTATCCCCAAATGCCTTGTACACCGGGTCGTGCTCCTCATACTCGTTGTGCTGTGCCTTCTTTAAGAGTTGCACCATATCCTCCGTGATATCGATGGGATATCCGCCGTCCACCTGGATCGTCTCCCCGGCCAGCTCCTTCAGATGCTGATAAAAGATCTTTGCGTGCTCCCGTTCCTGATCCGCCGTATAACGGAACACTGCCTCGATCACATGGAGCTTCTGCTGCTTCGCCTGCTCTGCCGCAAACGTATATCGGTTCCTGGCCTGACTCTCCCCGGCAAAAGCCCGCATCAGGTTCCCCTTTGTCTCACTGTCCTTAAGATCCACTGCCATACGATCATTCTCCTTCCTAGTCTTTAGACGATGCCGGCAACAGATCGATGCCCGCACGCGCCCCGGCCCTCTTAAGCCTTTTCCTATTATGACCAGAAAAAAGAGATCTATCCAGACTATCGAAAGGGACACGCGAAAAGCTCCGGCCAGCTCACCGAACAGAGGCCGCCGGCTTTAAGATATACTTCTCGATCACCTCCGCCACCGCGCCTTCCTCATTGGTGGCCTTTGTGAGCACGGCGCACAGCGGCTTCATATCCTTTGCCGTGTTCTGCACGCCCACTCCCAGTCCGGCGGCTAAGATCATGGACAGGTCGTTGAAATTATCTCCGATCGCGATCGTCTCCTCCTGCTTTATCCCTAAGAGCTTTGCCAGGGTCAGAAGGCCCGATCCCTTGTTCACGCCTTTTTTATTGAACTCGATATATCGGTTGGAGGAATAGCTCACATCTAAGTCCCCTGTGATATCCTTTAGATCCTCCTCGATCTGCCGCAGGTATCCGTAGTCCGTGTTCACATACAGCACCTTCACGATATCCTGTCCCTTAAGGAAATCGATGCTGGGCTCAAAAAACTCGGTGACCTCCATCCGCCCGGCTATGTAGTCCTTTTCCTTCTGCCACAGGCGGTAGACATAGACCGTATCCTCCGTGTAGACGTGGATGCAGACATCATAGGGCAGTCCCCTCTCAAAAAGGGCCTTCGCCGTCTCAAAGGAGATCCCTGCAAAATGCAGCAGTTTATTTCCCTTATTCTCCGTTATCGCGCCTCCATTGTACGAGATCACATACTCTCCCTCCTGGTCCAGCACCCCCAGCTCCGTCAGCGTACCGCTCACCGAAGGGTATCCCCGCCCCGTAGCCGGCACGAACCGCACCCCCAGCTCTCTGGCCTTTAAGATCGCCTCCCGGTTCCTCGCGCAGACCTTCCGGTCCTCACTCAGCAGCGTCTCATCCAAATCACATGCGATCAATCTGTACATCTCTTCCCTCTCCCCTTCCTTTTTATCCACCGCTTCACCGTCCTCTATCCAAAGCATACGATGATCCGCTCTACTTGATCCTATCCAGCAATCTCTGTATATCCGTGTTCATCCCGATCACCATCAGATGATCGTCCGCTAAGATCACATAGTCGGCATCCGGCATCATGCACATCTCTCCATCCGGGCGCTTCACCGCCAGGATGCTGATATGGTATACATTGCGCAGTGCCAGCTCCTTTAGGCTCTTCCCCATCCACTCCGTCAGGGGCGGGATCTCATAGATGGAAAATTCGTCCGTCAGCTCGATGTAGTCAAATACATGGTTGGCGCTGTAGCGCACCGCCAGCTTCTCCGCGATATCCCGGTCCGGATAGATCACCTCGTCCGCCCCGTTCCGCAGCAGGAATTTGGCATGGATGTCCCGGTTCGCCTTGCTGACCACATACTTGGCCCCCATCTCCTTTAGCAGGCTGGTGATCTCCAGACTGCTCTGGAAATTGGTGCCGATGCACACGAAACAGATATCGAAATTATCGATCCCTAAGCTCTTTAAAACGGTCTCATTGGTGCAGTCCCCGATCTTTGCGCTGACCACCAACGGCAGCATATCCTCCAGCCGCTCCTCCTCCTGGTCCACGATCATGATCTCATTTTCCAATGCCGCCAGGTTCCGACACAGGTGCTGCCCAAACCTTCCCATCCCGATGATCAAGATTGATTTCATGCCCTCATCCTCTCTTTCCCAGCTATCCTACTCTCTTTCCCAGCTATCCCAGATCTTATCTATCTCACAGCAGGCCCTTTGTTACTGCTCACACCCACGCCAGTTTCGCAGCGGAGGGAGGTGCCTTGGCCAGCCTGTGAAAAGTAACGACCCTTTTACCTGCAGCCGCACATCCCGGCGGATCCTCGGCGGTCTGCCCCATGGCTACCCCACCGTGATCCGTTCCACTGGCAGCCGCACAGGCGGCTTCTTCTTGGACTGGGTAAAGGCCAATGCCGAGGAAAGGCTGCCCACCCTCCCGCAGAACATCAGCACCACCAGCGCCAGCTTAGATACCGGCAGCAGCTCCCTGGTGATCCCCGTGGACATCCCCGCCGTGCCGATCGCCGAGAATGTCTCAAAGAGCACATCCGACATCAATAGCTCCGGCTGGAACAGCACGATCCACACTGCCGCCGCTATGGTCAGCATAAGGTTAAAGGACAAGATCAATCCGGCCTGCCGTATCACATCGCCATCCAGCCTGCGCCCGGCCACATTGACCCCGTCCGTCTGGTCCACACTGGCCCGGATGCAGAGCAGGAGCACCGCCAGTGTGGTGGTCTTGATCCCGCCTGCCGTGGAGCCGGGGCTTCCTCCGATGAACATCAGCACGATCGTCACCAGCTTGCTGCCATCGGTCAGCGCCGCTGTATCCGTGCTGTTGAACCCGGCGGTCCTTGCCGTGACCGACTGGAAGAGGGCGGCCCAGATCCGGTCGCCGATGCACATATCTGCCATCACATTTTCCCGCTCCAAAAGGCCAAACAGCGCCGCCCCGCCAAAGAGCAAGATCACGGTGGTCACCAGCACGATCTTGGTGTGGAGCCGGTATCTGCGCACCTGCAGCTTGTTCCTCCCCAAGTCCTCCCACACGATAAAACCGATCCCGCCGATCACGATCAGGCTCATGATGGTCATATTGATCAGCCAGTCGCCATGATAATACGTCAGGGAACTGTAGGGTTCCCGGGCTCCCATCAGGTCGAACCCGGCATTGCAGAAGGCGGAGATCGAATGGAAGATCCCGTAATAGATGCCTTTTACAAGGCCAAAGTCGCCGATGAACCGGATCGACAAGAGCACCGCTCCCGCTCCTTCAAATACCATGGTCCACAGCACGATGTGCTTAGCCAGGCGCACTACGCCTCCGATCTGCAGGGTATTGACGCTCTCCTGCATCAGCCCCCGCTGCTTTAACCCGATCCGTCTCCTTAAGAGGATGGATAAGAACACGCCGATCGTGATGAACCCCAGCCCTCCGATCTGGATCATGGTGATGATCGCAAGCTGCCCCAAAAGCGTCCACTGGCTCCAGGTATCCGCCGCCACCAGACCCGTCACACAGGTAGCGCTGGTGGCGGTCAGCAGACAGTTGACGAACCCCAGGCTCTGCCCTGACCGGTTCGACCAGGGGAGCATGAGGATCAATGTCCCTATCAGGATGATCCCCAGAAATCCGTAGGCGATGAACTGGGTCTGGGACAGATGGTTCCTGATCTCCAGCTTTTTTCTCAGCCAGGATAGGGGGCCTGGCTTTTCCCCATTTCCCTTTTGTATTTGCTTATCCATATTTTAAGGTCCTCCTATACCGCTATCTTTTCTCTCTATGATCCACACAGCCTTTCTGCTGTCTGTTTTCCGTCTTGCGGTATCTTCTCTCTCCACGCCGCGCTCCCTTTGTCTCACTTCTTGGATCGCCCCACAGCCGCCCACGCCGTGAACAGCAAAAAGCAGAGCAGGTCCATCACCACCACGCTGGCCCCTGCCGGGGTGGACAAGGTGTAGGATGCCACCATCCCGGCCAAAAAGCAGACCACGGAGACCACGCCAGAGGAGATCATCACGCCCTTAAAGCTTTTGAACACCCGCATGGAGGTCAGCGCCGGGAAGATGATCAGGCTGGAGATCAGCATAGCCCCCATCATCCGCATCCCCAGCACGATGGTCACTGCCGTGAGTATGGCGATCAGCACGTTATAAAGGTCCACCCGGACCCCGGTGGCTTTGGCAAAGCTCTCGTCAAAGGTCACCGCAAAGATCTTGTGGTAGCAGAAGATGAACAAGCCCAGCACTACCACGGACAATACCACGGCAAGCCGCACATCCGCCTGGCTCATGGCCAGGATGCTGCCGAACATATAGCTGCTGATATCGGTGGTCATCCCGGTGGTCATAGAGGTCACGATGATCCCGATCGCCAGAGCGCTGGCTGAGATCATGGCGATCGCCGCATCGCTTTTTAGCTTGCTGCTCTCCGTGATCCTCAGGAGGAAAAATGCCGCCAGCACCACCACCGGGATCGACACCGCTAACGGCGACCAGCCCAGAGCGATCGCCACGGACAAGGCCCCGAAAGACACATGGGACAATCCGTCCCCGATCATCGAATACCGCTTCAAGACCAGACTGACCCCTAAAAGGGACGCACACAGGGAGACCAGCATCCCGCCTGCCAGCGCCCGGACCAAAAAAGGGTAGGACAACATCTCTTTGATCACACCCATATACGGCACCTCCTTACGTTCTTTGCACACATCCATCTCCTGCCCGGCAGGCCCAGCCCCCATCCGGCTTCCATGGACCGCTTCCCGACTCACTTTCCTGTTCCCAAAAAACGCTGACCCAGTCCACTCTTTCGATACGCCTCTGCGCTGCCGTAGAACAGCACCCGCTGCCCCAGATGGAGGATCTTATCCGCTTGGCCCACCACGTTCCGGATGTCATGGGATACCATCAGAATCGTCACCCCATCCTCCCGGTTCAATCTTTGCAGGATCTGATAGAGCTCCTGGATCGCCGAGGGGTCTAAACCTGTGACTGGCTCGTCTAAGACCAGCAGCTTGCTGGTGGCGCAGAGCGCCCTGGCGATCAGCACCCGCTGCTGCTGCCCGCCGGAAAGTTCCCGGTAGCAATGATCTTTAAGCGCTCCGATCTTCAGCTTCTCCATGCATTCCAGCACCAGCTGCTCTTCCTTTCTGGTGTAAAAGGGCCGCATTCCCCGGCGGCTCAGGCACCCGGAGCGGACCACCTCGTAGACCGTGGCCGGAAAATCCCGCTGGGCTACCGTCTGCTGGGGGAGATAGCCGATACCCGTGCGCTTTAGATCCTCGTCCAGCGTGAGCGTCCCCCCGGTAGGCTTTAAAAGACCTAAGATCCCTTTCATCAGGGTGCTCTTTCCGGAGCCGTTTTCCCCCACGATGCAGAGATAGTCCCCCTGATCGATCTCCATGTCCACATCGATCACCGCATCCTGGTCCTCATATCCAAAATCCACATGCTCGCATACGATCAGCGGGTCACCCTTCATCCTTCTTCCCATCCCTTTCTCTGTCTCATCACTTAGGTCTGCCGGACCACACGCCACACAGCCCGACCCGCAGGTTTTCCACGTTCTGCTCCATCAGCTGGAGATAGGTCACGCCTTCTTCAAATTCCCGCCGGGTCACATTGTGGCAGGAATGGAGGAGCATAGGTGCAGCCCCCGTCTCCTCCCCGATGATCTGGGCCACACGCTGGCTGGAGAGCTCCAGATAAAAGACCGCCGGCAGCTGCCGCTCTTGCACCTGTCCGATCAGATACGCGATCGTCCTGGCGCTGGGCTCTGTATCCCCTCCGCACCCGGCAAAGGCCGCCCGGTACTGCAGGCCATATTCCTCCGCCAGATAGCGGAAGGGAAACTTATCTCCCACGATGATCATATCCCGGCGTTTGTCTGTCGCCACCTGGCAAAATCGCCGATCCAGCTCCCTGAGCTCTTCTATATATCCCTCGGCCCTCTCCTGATAATAAGCCCTATTGTCCGGATCCTCCTCCGATAAGACCTGACAGATCCGCTCCACGATCTTCATAGCGTTGACCGGAGAGGTCCAGATATGTTCATCATACTCGATCTCATGGAGCTGACCCGGCGCATGTCCGGCACTGTCCTCATCCACATGCCCGACATAGTCTTCATCTGCATACCGGGCATGGTCCTCATCCTCATGTCCGGCATGGTCATGGTGGGCATGGGGACCGTCCTCCATCCCCTCCACCACTTCCTCCTCCAGCACATCCACACTGTCCATCATGCTGACCACACGGATATCCTCCGTCCCCACCGACTCTAAGACCTGCTCCACCCATCGCTCCATCTCCCCGCCATTGTACAAGAAGATATCCGC
>CAJUSS010000080.1 GCA_910588895.1 uncultured Lachnospiraceae bacterium | reverse complement strand
GATAACATTGCTCTCAGGATATGGTATGGCTCTACCAGAAGATGCCAACAGGCTGCCGTATCTATCTGACGGGAGTGAGAATATCCCACGATCCGATGGGTTTATCGATGAGGCTCTTGTCTTTGCGGATATCGATAAGATCGATGAGAGACGGTCATGGATCGATGATAATTTCGGGAACCTCACTTGCAAGGACGATGGGGATCGACGTGACTATCTTGAGGACGATCACCTGGCATATCGTCAATTTTATATAAATAGCGATATCAAGCCATATGACGAAAGGTTCACTTCATTTTCACTATATTATGACAGTACAGGGTCGCTGATCTATGCAGAGGTCGGTCATTATCGGAGCCACGGTTTTAGTATCTATCTTAAAGAGGGTCAGATCTTTTATATCGGATACGGGCCTGTAGATGGCTATTTCCGATATGCCAGAGAAGTGATCGAAGGGAACGAACGTGCTGCTTTTATGCTAGAGGATATCGACATATGTTTAGACAATGCGTATCAGGCAGGCCATCCGACAGATATCGATAGCTGCCAGAGCACATCCGAGGAAGACACTGCCAGCCAGATCAGACGGAGGATCTATGAAAGGCGCTTGCGGATACAAGCAGAACGGAATGTGCTGCCTACAAGAAGTGCTGGGATCTATACCGACTATCTGGAAGGGGACCATGTGGCGCGTCGGATCTTTTCGCTGTTGGAGGATGGGGCATGGGCGACCTTTGATCTGTATTATGACGAGACCGGAGCTTTGATCTATGCGGATATCGGGGATCTCTATACCCATGGGTTTAATATCTATGTCCAGGATGATGTAGTATCTTATGTCGGCCATGGGCCTGTAAATGGGGATATCGCTCATGTGATGGGAGCGATCCAGGAGGATGGACAGTATGCGTATATGCTGGAGCAGATGGATACATGTCTGGAGCATGCATATCGATAAAGAGCTATAGCATAGAGGGGCGCCTAAAAGTAGATGTACTAAAAATGATCTGTTGATAGATCATGTCAGCAATATAACCGTTATGGGTTAAGGTCAAAAGCGAGGTAGAGCAATGAGATATCATGATGAAGAGCTGTTGGAGGCTAGAAGAGAACGAGAGCGAAAAAAACATACTACACTAGAAACCGGGATTTTTGTAGGCGATGAACTGATCAGGTTTACCTATACAACATTTTCGGATCTTGCTATCCGCTTGCCATTGCCCAAGCATTTCATGATCTTGCCGGATGTGATAAAAAATGTAAAGTATCCCTCAACATATGCGCCGAGGATCGTCATGAGTAGCCTGGATGTATTGATAAACTTTACTTTCGATCGGTTTGAGGTAAAAGATGGAGATATAAAAGCCATGGCCAAGCAGTTTCAGACAGCTTTAAAGAACGCAGATCCCTCACTTATCATAAAAGGACAGGCGAATGCAGAGACTGATCAGGGTAATGAGATGAGCTGGTTTGGATATGGAGATCACCAAATAGATGGGCAAAGCTACAATCGTGCCTGTCTGATAAAAATGAAAGATTTTATACTTTATACAACGTTTAATTGTCCATCAAAAGAAAAAGGTAACTGGGAAAATATTATAGAAAAGATATTTATGGCAATAGAAGAAATGTGATGGTTATGACGAGAAAGGAAAGCAAAGTCGCATATAGAATACTATTACTGGGTAGCAAAGGCATGCTATATAGGCCATGAAAAGGAGAGAAGGGATGGATCGGATCCAAGAATTAGAAAGATCGATCAGGAGATACTGGGATGAACGGACAGAGATGAAGCGGCGCTTTCTTTTAGGACATTACAAAGAGATGAAACCTGGTTTTGATATAAAGCTGATGGAGATGAAGAAAGAGCAGGTGCAGAAAAGGAGCGGGGGAGAAGGAAAAAAGATCCGTTCGATCTATCTGGTCCGGCCGATGACGAGCATCTATACAGAGAGCTATGAGATGATCCTGGGGATGGCGGACAGAGACCTGTATCTGGATGAAGACAGGAGTGAGGTCTATTGGTATCCAGAACTGGTATATAAGGATATCGATGGAGATATGAGAGAAGTTGAGTGTTTCCTGAAAAAGAGGTTTATCCGTTTGGAGAGCTATGAGTTGTTCTACTTGAAAAAGATCTTATTGGATGACGATCAAAAGTTGCTCCAGGAGGTCTTTCTCCATCTGCTGGAGGATACTATGGATCAGTTGCTGGATCATGCATTGCCCTTGGAGGACGAGCTGCAGATCCTGTCAGGGGATCATATGGATGAGCCGGAGGTTTTACGCCGTGTCCCGATAGGAGGACTGGCATGACCATTATAAACTGAAAAAAGCAAAAGGAGTCTTCATATAGTTGGATCTTAAAGATAGGAGATGGATAAATGTGGAAACGCTATCTGGCTTTATACTGGTTCGGACTGTTTTATTCGGTCATGATCGGTGGATCGATCATCTTTATCTATTCACAGCATGTCCAAAAGGGATCACAAAAAGGAGATAGTCTGATCTATGATGCGGCTCATGGGGCTGCATTATTTGAAAAGTATCGGACAGAGATGGAGATGTTGGAAGACTATTATGAACGTATTGAAGATTGGGACTTTTCACATGTTTCTTTTGCTCCTGCGGGAAAGGATACATATAAGTGTTATAGTAGCTATATCGATAAAGAATACATTACGGCTAAAGAGCATGTCCCCAAAGGATTTCTGGATCATTTTTTAGAAGGAGATGGTCTTTTTCGGGAAGGATCAAGGGTCACCATCTTCGGGGATCATTGGGAGGATATACATATATTTCTTGATACAGATCGTACTGCTTTAGCCTCACGGATACTGGTCGTGACGATCGCTGCGGACCTGGGGACTACGCGGAGTGCGTTTTATCTATATTCCCCCGGCGTATCCCCGATCATAGATGATAGCTTCTATGATAACATTGTGATCGAGCCTTTGGAGGATGGCTGGTACTATATCTTTGTAGAGACAGGAGTAGAGGTATGTTATTAAAGATCGGACCATCACTTGGCGCGGTGGCAGCAGGGATCCTATCCGGGATATCGATCTTGTTCTTGCTTGTATCGCATCCGTTCTCTGAACGGACAGGGCAGGAGATGGATGAGACCTATAAAGATATCGAGCATATGACCGCCTTTTTTTCAGATAACAGAGAAGGGTTTAAAGGCCTGGAGACGTTCTTTCGAGAAGACAGGGATCAGGATTTTACCTTTCACCAATATGCAGGGAGCAAGATGTGGGAGGGAGAAGTTGCTTATCACTATCGCACAATGGATGAAGATAGAAAGGATATCTATTTCACACCAGTAGAAGGAGAGGAGGTAGCCAGGCTGTCGATCGATCTAAAGGATTTTTTGGATCTTATGGCAGAGAAAGAAGAGATCATAAGCGTCGTATTGCACGGGGATCAGGATATATTCGATCCTCGGAAAGAAAGCGAGCACTATCTGGAGGTGCGATGCCATGAGGGGGATGAGATCGCTTCCTATCTATATGTGCCATCTGGTCAGATAAAAACCCTCGATCAGGAACAACGGATAGAGCTGGGGGACGGATGGTATTATAGCATTTATGGGTATGTACCGGTAGAGTTAAAGAACGTATATTAAAAGCGAAAAGCCTATAAATGATAGGATCAGGAGGAGAAGGTGATGGAGTTGTCTTCCGGGGTGATGATGGGGACGGATCGAGATCCACTCAGAGTGGGATCAGGCCGACCATAAATGGATCGTAGAAGGAGCCTTAGTCGTATGTACGGATGCGAAGATACCAGGTGCCAGCAGCTCGAAGATGCTCAGGACAGTTTCCAATGGATACGCCCCAGGGAAAAGTCACTACGGAAGTGATCCGCAAGTCATCTCTGCAACCAATCTAAATGGAAATGTTGTAAACGTATCGTTATATTATGATGGAAATCCAGTACAAAATGAAAAAGACTGGTTTGGTAACGGTGAGTGGAAAGTACTTGAGCGGACTTTATCTGTCGATGCGAATGGTGAGTATCATCACTATTATGATAAAGTAACGCCAGATATGAGCATAGCAGTTGGGATCGGGTGGTATGCCTACAAGATGAATGAGGAACATGGACGATTAACCGAGGATGAGGGGATAAAAGCATACAATGGTGGTGGGGATCCGGATTATGTAAATGAGATTGATGATAAAATAAATGAATTGAATGAGGAACATGATGATTGAAAAAAAGATATGGATCTGTGGAATCGCGATGATGATGATCTTAGTGCTCACGGCAGGCATCGGCATCATCCACAGGAACAAGACCGATCGCACCCGAGATGGATATCAATTCGATCTATTTATGGATCAGAGCAATGGGGATCATCTGACCATGGCAGACGGGCGGATCTACTATAGGAGCCAGACAGATCATTACTACCTGTGTTCTTCAGCTGCCGATGGGAGTGATAAGAGACGGTTAGCACTAAAGATCCCGGGGGCCATCTTTGTTGTGGGGGATGATGTCTATTTTATCAATGTATCCGATGGACAGAGACTGTACCGGGTCCAAAAGGATGGCGGAGGGCTGGAGCAGGTCATCGACCAGCCGATCAGAGATATCGCCCTGTTGGATGATGTGTTCTATTATATCGCTGCGTATTCGGAGAGATACGACAAAGACGGCTTGGTCAAGGACCCGGTGAGAGGGTATACGGAGGATGTCTCTTCTTACTATTCCTATGTCTATTCCTATAAGATCGGGGAGGAGGGACCGCGGCTGCTCTCTGGTCGTGTGTGCGACGATCTGCTATCGGATGGAAGAGCGGTCTATGCGGAACTGCGGGATCATGTAGGCGGCGGGCCGATACAGTATTCAACGGTCTGCGTCTCAGATGGGGGATCCACAGCATTGCTGCAGGGAGTGGATACGATATATGAGACCTGTATCTATCGGGATGTGCTGTATCGTGTAGTGTATGATGAAGACAAAGAGACGCATAGCCTTAGACAGGGATCGGCAGATAAAGGGACTGAAAGAGAGCTCACGAGCGGTAAAGAGCTGCAGCTCGAAGACTGCCGGTTTTATGGGGATCATGTATATATAAGAGAGGGTGATCTGATCGAGCGGATCGATCTTTCGACCCTGCAGGTGGAGGTCCTTATAAAAGGCCTGGAAAAAGTGAGGGGATATGTGGTGCCGCCGGATGGCCAGATCTTTGTAAAGTCCTCTATGCTGGAGGGCTGTGGGGAGCTGTGGTATAGGTACGATGAGGGGACAGGGCAGATGATGCT
Source organism: uncultured Lachnospiraceae bacterium (assembly GCA_910588895.1). GTDB lineage: Bacteria > Bacillota > Clostridia > Lachnospirales > Lachnospiraceae > Caccovicinus. The sequence goes on along the minus strand of CAJUSS010000080.1, from coordinate 10,776 downwards.
CTTTGAGGAGGCGGAAAGGTCGCCTCACATGATCGCAAGCTTTCTGGACCCTCCAGAAGCGGACAGACCCTATACTTTCGTCCTCCCGGATGGGAGTGTGTTCATCCCCTATATCACGCCGGAAGAGGTCCGGGAGACGTACATCGACCGGGAGATGGTCTATCAGAACGGGGCGATATCGATCAGCCTCCCTGTGTTCAACGATCGGATCCCTGCGTATGGGCAGATCAACCGGAACATCCAGGCATACATGGACAGCTCGCTCCAAAAAGGGAGAGAGGTCATAGCCGGACAGCTCATAGATAAGAGGATCTATCAGCTCAAAGTATTTTATGTATATGTGGATGACCGTTATGTCTGTTTGACCTATATGGAGCATCTTGGGGGGAAAAGGCATGATATTAATACATTGCTGTTCTCCGCAGAGACAGGAGAACAGCTGTGCCTGGACGATCTGTTCTGTGTGCCGAGGGAGATCTATGAGGGATATATCTTTTTTGCCATAGGGAAAGCACAGGAGGATCATGAACGCTTGACCCCTCCGTATACGTATATTGGCAAGCATATCTTGGATGAGGAGAATATGGTCAAGTATTATGACATCAATAAATTCACCTTAACGGAACAGGGACTCGTTGTATTTTATCACAAAGGGACGATCGAGAATGTGAATTGGGGAACGCCCTTTTTTGAGATCGACCATCAGTATTTCAGCGATATCTACCGAAAGTAGAGGTATGGGGACAGGATGAGAAAGAGGTTTTTGGATCAAATGATCGTCTGCATCAGTCTGGCGATCTTCGCGGTAGCCTGGGCTTATCCAGATCAAGTGCGCTATCGTATCGCTTGCCTGGGCGTATCGGCAGCCATAGCTGTTGTCTTTTTGTTTTTGGCATGGACCAAAAAGGAGACGGGGCAGAGGGCAGGGACCGGATCGGACACAGAGGGATTGAAAAGAGCAGCGATCACGGAGATCGTCCTGCTGAGCGAGGAGGATACGGAGCTGATGGCTTGGGAGCTTTATGGGAAGACATCGGCAGTGATCGGTCGGGATGCGCGGGATAGGCGGGAGGAGCAGGTGGATATCGACTTAAGCCGGAGCCCCTTCGCCAGTATGGTGGATGTGGAGCATGCGGTGCTGAACTTTTCCGCCGGGGGATGGTATGTGGAGGATCTGGGGAGCGCCAATGGGCTCCGTTTGAAAAAAGCAGGCGGGGGAAAGGCCTATCGGCTTTCGGCGGACACGCCTTGCCGCTTAGAGAAAGGCGACTGTCTGTATGTAGGGATGGACCGTCTCCTCCTGCGCTAGGGGAAGCACAAGATGGAGCGGATCCCTCCATATACAAAAACAATGGATCAGAAACGTATCTTACAAGATAGTGTACCAGGTATGACAAGAGATAATAAAGAAAGGGAGCCAAGGAGCATGAGCGGGAATCTGATCCGATGCCAGAACGGGCATCTATTTTCAGCCAGGCGATATGGGACCGTGTGTCCATACTGCAATATCGAGACGGCGACAAAGGAGAAGCAGGAGGTGAGAGAGAGGAGCGGGGAGGAGATCGAAGAGCTCTTGTTCTCCCAGGAGACCTCCCCCGTATGCGGGTGGATCGTCTGCATCTCCGGGCCGCGCCAGGGAAAAGACTATAAGATCCGGAACGGGAAAAATTTCATCGGGCGGGCAGACGATATGGATATCCAGATCCTGGGGGACAATAAGATCTCCAGGCGGAACCATGGGGTCATTGTCTTCGACCCGAAAAAAAGAGAGACCGTGCTGCTCCCGGGGGACAGCAATGGCCTGGTCTATCACAATGACGGAGCGGTATATACCCCTACCGTGCTGAGCGCCTTTGACCTGATCGAGATGGGGGAGAGCCGGTTCGTGTTCGTGCCCTTCTGCGGCGACAATTTTATGTGGGAGGAGACTCATGACGATCCCTGAGAGAGCGATCATCCTGTTGATCATAGTTGGAACGACATTGCTGACCCTGCGGGGCTTTCTGGCATCGACCTCCAAAAGGAAAGGACGCCGGCAGGCAAGATGGTGCGTGTCCGGGGCGTCGAAAACGATCGGGGACCGGGAGGTGCAGGAAGACGAGTATGGGATCACCGAGACAGAGGACGGGACCTTAGCGGTCCTGGCCGATGGGATGGGGAAGCGTTTTGGCGGGAAGTTCGCCGCCCGGACCGCGGTGCAGGTATTCCAGGAGATCTTTGAAGACCGGAACGCCTTCTATAATCCCCAGTATTTTCTGCGCAGAGCATTCCATGGAGCCAACCAGCAGATCCTGGAGCAGCTGGAGGAAGGGCAGGGCTGCGCATCCGTGGCCGCGGTGATGGTCAAAGACCGGAAGCTCTACTATGCGGTGGTGGGAAATGTGAAGGTGGCCGTCTATCGGGACCGGGAGCTGGTCCCGGTCACCTCCGGCCACACCATCGGGGTCCTGGCCCGACAGAAGTATGAAGAGGGAAAGCTGACCCGGCAGGAAGCCGTCTCGCTCTTGGACCAGCACCGCCTGTATAATGTGGTGGGGCAGGACGGGTTCCGCCAGATCGAGTTTTTTGATACACCCATCACCCTGTATGGAGGGGAGTATGTGGTGCTGATGAGCGATGGCCTGTATGAGGTGGCCAGATGGAAGGATCTGGAGGACTGCCTTGCAGGGGCAGGGAGCTGCCAGGAAAAGGCGTTCCAGATGATCGAGCTGGTCAACCAGAGCCAGGAAGAGGAGAAGGATAATGCATCGATCGTGATCCTGCAGGTCTCTTGACCGCCCAAGATGTGCGGCGGTCATGGAGGATGACAGGCCTGCGTGACAGCGGATCGATAGTGGAGGAAGATGACAGGCTCACGTGACGGCAGATCGGCAGTGGAGGAAGATGACCGATGAGGAAACAGAACAGCACATTTAAGACCGCTTTTCTTTCAGAAGCTGGTTCCAAGCTGGAGAACGATGACTATTTTGCCTATGTGGAGCTGGACCGGTACGCCTGCTATGTCATAGCGGACGGAGCGGATGAACGGCTGGGTGCAGAGAGCGCCCGGCTGGCCACCCAGACCATCATCCTGGCATTCCAGGAGCACCCATCGCTGGCAAAACGAGCGGTGGCCTCTTATCTGAGAGCGGCAGACCGGGCGCTCTCAGATGCGGACAGCCGGGAGAGGCTGAAAGCGTCGGTGACCGTAGTGGTGACGGATTACCAGAAGGTCCGTTACGGCTACGCGGGGAATACCAGGCTCCGTCTGTATCGGAACGGCGTGGCGGCGGAGCAGACCCGGGATATGTCTCTGGGGTCCGATATGGTGAGAGCGGAGCAGCTTCCCGAAGACACCCTGTCCAGGCATGAGCAGCGCAATAACCTCTACGCGTATCTGGGGCAGGGAAAGGGCTTTTGCCCGATCATCTCGCGAAAGCTTTGCCTGAAAGATGGAGACATCCTGGCCTTATATACCCGGGGCATATGGGAAAACTTGGATGGCGGCGAACTGGATGATGTTTTTTCCGAGGCCAGGGACGATCCCCAGAAAAGCCTGGATGATATAGAGGACCTTCTTTTATCCAAACAACCGCGAAAGCTGGAGGATTACTCCTTTGCGGTTGTTTTTGTGGATAAGGTGTTCTTAGATCCAGACCGGAAGCGGCGGATAAGGAAGATCGTGGCCATCAGTGTGACCATCCTCATCCTGCTCCTTGGGGTCGCCCTGGCCTTATGCATCTTGGCCTGGAAGCGGCGGGAGCAGATGGAGGAGCTGGAGCGCCGGTATGCGGATACCATAGAATACATCCAGGATGGGAATTTCATCCGGGCCGATGAGGAGTGTGCCCAGGCGCTGGCCTTGGCGGAAAAGCTGAAGCTGAAAAAGCAGACCGGGGACATCTTGGCCTATCAAAAGCTGATCGAAGCGGTCAACAGGGCAGAGGACTGCTTTGACAGCGGGGACTATGGGGAGGCACAGTGGGCCTACGTGACGGCCAAGGAGCGTTCACGTTATGCGGACCGTATCGCCGATACATATATCGATAAGAAGCTTGCCGTGATCGTAGACTATCAGTCTGTCTCCGACTATATCCAGTTGGGGGATATCCTGGCGGCACAGGGAGACTATGACCGGGCGGAGGAGAAATATCTCCAGGCCAAGAGCCTGGCCACCAGGGTCTATTTTGAAGCCGGGCGGCAGGATGCGCTGGATGGGCTGGAGGCTCTGTATGAGAGCCGCAGCAAGGCCCGGGAGGCGGATACCCAGGAGGCGAAGGAGAAGGCCTCAAATGAGACCGGGGCGGCCCAGATGACGGCAGAGGGGGACAAGGCCTTTGCGGAAGGCGACTATGAAGGGGCCAAGGTCTACTATGCCATGGCGCTGGAGAAGTATCAGCAGCTGGGAGACGAGGTCCACGGGGAGCTGATCCGGACCAAGATCGCGTCCAGCGGGCAGAAGGCGGAGGAAAATGAGCAGAAGGAACAGCAGGCGGAAGCTTACGTGGCGGCAGGCCGGGAAGAGGAGCGGTCCGGCGATAAGCTGGAGGCCAGGAAGCAGTATCTGCTGGCGAAAAAGCTGTATAAGGAGCTGAAGCTGGATGATAAGGTGACCGAGATCGATGGGCTGATCGAGGTGCTGGATACGGCGATCGAGCAGGAGAAGGCGGAAGAGGAGAAGACGGGAGGGACAGGAGCAGGAGAGGCAGGAGCAGGTGAAGATCGGACAGGAGGAGCGGGTGCCAGTGGAGTTGGAAGGAACGGGGCAGAGCCAGGAGAGGGAGATGGAGATCCCGGGGGAGGACAGAGGGAGAGTGTGGATGCCAGGACTGCAGAAGGGGCAGGAGAAGTCGGACCTGGCATGGAGTATGGGCCGGGAGCTTCTTTTTTACCCCAGTGAACCTCCACGGTCCCGGTGATGGTCCTTTATGTCAGAGCTTTATGTGTCCGACAGCGGACTTTTGCAGGTCATCGATCTGCAGAAATGAAAGAAGAGGAGGGAACAGCATGAGGAGCTGGCAAGAGGATAACCTTTCCGCCATCCAGGAATACCCCTTTGACTTTGACCGGTATATCGAGGAACGGCTGAGGGAGATCGAAGATCTTGGGGAGCGCAGGTTTGCCAAGACCATCCTGGTGGAGGGCTTGGGCAAGGCGATCCGGTCCATGGAGCAGAGATATAAGGCCCTGGAGCGGCGGATCTATGAGGAGATCGAGATCGATACCAGCCAATACGGGGTCGTGACCACCATCGTGAGGCAGGAGCATTATGATCCCACCAACGATACCCTGTTCCCGGTGATCGCGGCCGATCTGGATCGAGTGGAGCAGACCGAGGCAGATGAAGGGCGTTTTTTTCTCGGGACGATCTTTTTGGAGGCAGGGGAAGCGCGTCAAAGGGAGTTTGAAGCCATCCAGAGCTTTACCGGCCTGCTGGATCAGGAGGAGACTTTTGTTTACATCTGCCCCGCGAAAAGATACCGGGATGCGGTGGAGGAGCTATACCGAGTCTTTCAGGATAACCATATCCCCTGGGAGACGGTCAATACAGCCTATCTGGATCGGTTTTATGATGTCTATGCAGCCGCAGATCATCCCGGCGCAGGCCGCACGGTCAGGAAGAAGGAGGATCTGCCGGGACTTAGCGATGTCAAGATCCGGTATGGCGGCTTTGAGGAGGAGGTGCGCACGGATATCCTCCCCCTCTGGAACATCCAGTGGATGACCTTTGACGGCATGGACTTTATGCTCCCCTGTACGGACGGCAAGTATTATGAGCATAGCTTTTCCCTGGAAGGGATGGCGGAAGGGGACGGCTATCTGATCCAGGCCAACGAGGATATCCTGGAGATCCGGCACGAGGAAGGGAAGATCGTCATCAAGTCCGAGCGGGAGACCTTCGAGAGGTGGAGAGCCGCAAGGATCGTCCAGAAACCGACCGTGCGTTCATTGGACTACGACAGCCCGCTGCTGACGAACCATAAAAAGGACTCCTTCATCCGCCGCTATGCAGAACACTGCCGCAGCAGGCTGATGACAAAGAGCGACCTGTTCCGGCGGATCATGGAGCTGGATATCGGCGGCTACATCGAGGTGGTCGGGTATGGGGTCTGCGACAGTATGGAGGAGGTCCTGGCCCGGGAGGATGCACCGGTGATCGATGGAGGGATGGACTGGTTCGTGGCGGACGAGCTGTTCCCTATGGAGAGCCGGAGGATATTGGTGCTGCAGTTTCGGGAAAAGGAGCCAGGCTATTACTTAAACGACAGCATGGTACGTTTTGTCATCTCCCAGATCCAGCTGGAGATCAGCGGATACCGATGTGTGGGGGTGGTCCTATGAACTATGCCTGGGAGGCGGCCTTGTCCGCAGACCGGATGGGGATCCGCAGGGAAGCGCTCCGCTACACGCCGGTAAGGGACGGGAGCCCCTACACAGAGGTGGTCTTAGAGGATCTGAACGCGTGGGAGATCCAGGGGAGGACGGTGGAGGTGAACCCGCTCTATCGGTTCGCCAGGGAGTTCTCGGCCCTGTTCGATCAGGACCTGACCGGGCTTGAGCAGACAAGAGAGATCTTCTTTGACATCTTCATGCAGTATACGGTCCAGCAGGATCTGCGCCAGGGCCTTTCCAGGCAGGGATATATCCTGCGTTTCTTCCTCGCGGACCTGCTGGAGGGGGTATGCGGCAGCTCCGCCGCCCATGTGGTGCGCGGGTTTGCCAAAGATAAGCTTCGGCATCTGCTCCGGCTGATACGGAAGCTGTACCAATGCGGCAGCTCCCTGTATCTCTTCAAGGAAGTCATGCGCTGCATGTATCCGGATTCCTTTGTATATGCCAGCAATGAAAAGATGCGGCAGATATTGATCTATGTGGGAGAAAAGGAGACCGAAGGAGAGCGGGAAAGGCTGGCCTTTTTGCAGGATATGTTCCTGCCGATCGATCATCAGGTGTTCTTGTTCTGGGAGCATCATTTTGGGATCATCGGGGTGGATGAGACGATGGTGGTGGATGAGATGGTGTTGTTTTAAAGAGTGTTGACTGGTCGGACAAATGGTTTTATTTGAGGAGGAAAGGATGAAAGCAGTCAGGATAAAGGTAGAGCCGTTTGATGAGATCTCGATCTTGTCCTATAATGGGGTATTTCAGATGAATAAACATGGATATGTCAGGCTATCTGGGGTGATCCCGGCAGATAAACGGGATAGATATATCCAAAAAGCGATGGATGAAACGTGGGTCCGGATCACAGTGTGTGATGAGGAAGAGGATGAAAGGCCGCTGTTCTATGGGGTCCTTAAAGAATTTAGCATACAGCCCAGTGTCGATGGCAATATAATGGAGCTGTTCCTCTATACAGGGACTTGGCTGATGGACCAAGATAAGCATAAGAGGAGCTTCCAAAAGGCAGGCTATACATATAAAGAAGTTGTAGACTGCTGTCAAGAGGGGTATAGTCGGCCTGGGGTGATCATGACAGAGGGAAAGGATATGACGGTACCAGGCTTCCTGATGCAATATGAAGAGACGGATTGGAGCTTCTTAAAACGAGTTGCCAGCAGCTTACATACCGTCCTGGTCCCTGCTAGCTATGTGCCAGGAGAAAAGTTCTTTTTTGGGATCCCGGAAAAACGAGCAGATGGAAAGCTGGATACAGAAAATTATACCATCCACCGATCTGACGGGACCTGCTTAGATGAAAACGGAGGATATCCGTTATCGGGTCTATCGTATACGATAAGGAGCAGAGAGATCTATTTCTTGGGCGACATGGTCTCTTTCAATGGCCAGGGATATTGTATAGGGAAGCTGGAGACTTCATTGGATGGAAGTGAGCTGTGGCATACTTATCATCTGATCAAAAAGTCCGCTCTGGATATCCCCAGATCCTATAATAGAGAACTGACCGGTCTATCGCTTTTAGGGCGTATACAAGCAGTGGAAGGTGAGCAGGTGAAGATGGTCATCGATGTTGATGAGAACCGCCAAGGCAGGACCTGCTGGTTCCCGTTTTCTACGATTTATTCCTCACCGGATGGGGCTGGCTGGTATTGCATGCCGGAGATCGGAGATGCGGTAAGACTGTATTTTCCCACTGAAGATGAAACGGACGCATATGTGACCAGTGCATATCATGAAGAGCAGGGTAATGGGATCCGGATAAACCCGGAACATAAGATATGGAGGAACAAGGTTGGAAAAGAGATAAGATTAACACCAGATACGATCTTGGTGACCAATAATAAAGGGATGTCCGTAAGATTGTCAGATCGAGAGGGGATCAAGATCAGCAGCGATCTCTCCATCACCATAGAAGCAACAGGAGATATCAAGATCAGCAGCGCTAACGCCAGTCTGGAGATGTCGGCTTCAAATAAGATCGGTTTTTCACAAGGCGACACAAGGATGGAGTTGGCTGACCGTATCAGGATGAGCGGAGCGACGATCAAGATGCAGTAAAGGGAGGCAAGAAAGTGAAGATAAACCAAGAAATGTCCCTGGAGACAGAGATCCCGTTCCAGTCGGTCACCGGTCTTTGGCTGCATTGGGAAGTGGATCAGCATGCCACATTGGGATTATATGGTGGATTAAAGAGCAGCTGCCAAGGCTCGGACTGGGAACGCGATCACTGTGGGACGATGATAAAGCTGCTCTTCCATGGTGGAGATGGAAGGTCTCAGGAAGATATCTTGTTCTATGGCGTGGTACAGGCAGTGGATCTGATAAAAGATAACGGGATAGGAGAGGCCAGGGTACAGGCAGCATCGGCAACGGTCTTTTTTGATAAAAAGGATGATATGATATGCCAGGGATTTACGGATCCAGATCAGAGCTATCAGCAAGTGGCTCGACAGATCGTAGAACAAAAGTCGGGGGATGTGATCTGCACGATCGGACAAGAAAAGATCAAAAGACCTCTTATCTGCTACAGAGAGACCCAGTGGGGATTTTTAAAGAGGATAGCCAGCCATCATGCAGGACATCTCATCCCGGACATAAGGACCGGAAGGCCAGCTATATGGTTCGGGATGCGCAAAGGAAAACTGGTGGAAGAGGAAGTCCGCTTTTCTGATCTGAGGGTCGAGATCCAAAAAACATATACAGGCTCAGGCAAAGGCGTAGGAAAAAAGATATATAGCTGGATAAGCCGTCACAGCTATCTGCTTGGCGATATCGTCCAGATGGGCGGCATAAGATATATCATATGGGCTATGGATGCCGTGTTCCAAAGGGGAGAGTTCCTTTTTACATACAAGCTTGCGGAAGAGACCAGCATCCAAACGTCGATCTGCTATAACGAGTCCTTTACAGGTATGAGCTTGTGGGGGAGGGTCGAAGCAGTTAAAGACGAAAAGGTGAGCGTGACCTTTGACTTTGATCCGGAAAAAGGCAGGTACTTCTACCCTTGGATGCCGGAGACAGGGAATGTATCCTATGCGGTCCCTGAGATTGGAGCCAGAGTCGCTGTGTATTTTAAAGACCATGACGAACGTGAGGGTATAGCGGTCCGGTGCATGAGACAGACAGAACGAAAGGAAAAACCCCAGGAGAAGCTCCTGCGATCGCCGGACGGGAGTGTCATGACAATGACAGATCATCATCTTAAGCTGCAGACAGAAGAGGAGATGATAAGATTGATGGATCATAGTAAGATCGATATCAGGGGAGACCAGATAGAGATCGATGCAGCAGGCAAGATCCAGATCAGAGCGGAGCGGATATTTCTTTCTGGTGCGTTAGGGATAAGGGGGATAGCAGGATAAAGATATGAGGTATTTTTTACTGAGACAGCATCCATATTTTAAAGCTGCATTTCGATCGATAGATCTGAGGAAAAAGGTGGATCCGGCATGGGTATGCACAGATAGATTTTACTTGATCCCTAAAAATCTTGTTATCACAGTGGATCGAGATGAAACGGCAGCATTTCCCGATATCATCACATCGCCCGTTCTTCTGATCAGTGCGCTTATACTCAAAGTGGCGTTCATGTTCGGAGAATCGGTCTATAGCAGGGACGCGATCCTTGTAGATCCAAAGGAGCAGGAAGGCAGGCAGTATCACATCGTTTTGCTAGAGACTATTAGGCCAGGCAGTACTTTATGGAAGGTAAGAAATCTGTTCCTTATGGATCTGGATGGAAAACAGGAGGTTGTGGCTAGTCAAGATCTTGCGGAGAGTATATTAAGACGCGGAGCGAAGGGGATCGCATTAAAAGAGATCGATCTCCCGATAAAGGAGGAGCAGGATGTCTGAAGATCTACAAAAGATGTATGCTTATCAACAGATCATGCGGAAATATGGAGGAGAGAGCATATGCCATTCCGCGATATTAAGGTGCGGATATGGTTCGCAGGAATATGTACTGAACCTCACAAGGAGTCATGGAAAGTATGTAGGACAGAATGCACAGATCGATATCAAAGATGGAAAAGAGGCGTATTTTGGTCATTGCAGAAAAATAAATGGTCCCTGCAGGGCAAAGCTTACGGATTGGTATAATGGAAATGAGAATGACCGGATGTTTGATGAAAGGACCATGAGCATGGAAGCCTCTGTCCAAAAAGATACAGGATTTATGATCTGTCTGGCGGAATAAGGAGATCAAATATGAGTAAGGACTATGCAGTGGTGACAGCCATCACAGATGGACAAGGAAAGCTATCGGATACGCAGACCTGTCCTAAAAGCGCGATCGAATATAAATTAGATAGTGTTTTTATCGGCCCTGTAAAAAATAGCGATACTTCTTGGCTGTATCTGCAAACAACAGAAAATAAATGTGGAACGTTCAAG
>CAJUSS010000079.1 GCA_910588895.1 uncultured Lachnospiraceae bacterium | reverse complement strand
GGCATGGTAGCGGTCATCTGTCCCGAGCCGCTGTTGATCGGGAAATTGATCAGCATAGCGGCCAGGAAGATGCCGACGATCGCCAATGCCGGCGGAAAGGCGCCAGCCAGCTTCGCTATCATGTAGACAAACACATCCAACGTGTTGCTGTTCGTCATGATGACCGCGATCGTCCGCGCAAAGCACATGACCAGAGCGCCCTGGAGGATATCTCTTGCTCCTCCCATAAATACTTGGCAGGTCTTCGTGAGCGTATACCCTGCTATGATGCCGGTCCCGACGCTCATCACCAAAAACAGGCCGGTCATCTGGGCGATATCCCACCCCAGGCGGACCACACCGAAGATATTGAAGAAAAAGCAGATGACGATGTACACACAGGCCCTCTTTCCTTGTCCGGAGAGCCTGGTCTTTGCATCCATCAAGATCTTGGTCTTTCTGCGTTCCTGATCCGCCTCATAGGTCAAGCTGCTGGCCGGCGTTTTTTTGACCTTCTTGGCATAGCGCAGGATATACCAGACCGTGATCCCATAAAAGACCCCAAAACAGACCGCCCTAAACCACATGCCGGAATATAAAGGCAGCTGGCAGATCTTCTGCCCGATGATCGTGGTAAAGGGATTCCCCATCCCTGTACTGTACCCTACGCAGTTCCCGCAGATCACGACCGCCAGCGCGGTCATGGTGTCGAATCCCAGCTCTAAGATCAGCGGCAGGATCATGGGGAAAAAGATCATACAGAGCTCCGGCGCACCCATAAAGGACTCGAACAACCCCAGCACAAGGATCAAAAAGGGGATCGCCATCTCCTGCCTTTTTTGGAACCTCCGCAGTGCCGCCGCCAGTGCGGCAGGGATGATCCCTAATTCATTGATGATGCCAAATGTACCGCCCACCACCAAGGTCATAAAGATCATCCCGGCAGCATGTTCAAAGCCGGCGGTGTAAGAAGAGATAAACTGTATCGGGCTCACCGGGGTCTTTTCCAGATAATGAAAGCTGTTTGGTTCGACGATGTTCCTCCCGGTAGCCGCATCCGCTACCCGGTCATAGGTCCCTGCCGGCATGACCCAGGTCAGCGCTGCAAAAAACATGGCAATAGCAGCCAGGATAACAAAAATATGCGGTATCTGTATCTTCTTTTTCATGACCCTTTTCAACCATTATAAAACATCCGCATTGGACACTTTAAAATCTACCTTAGTCTCTTTTTCCTTCTCCTTTTTGATCATCCCATACAAGAGGACACAGAAGGACAGCCCGAGCGCGCAAAGGACCGCCATGGTCGCGAACACCATCTGATAGCCGGCGCGTCCCGGATGTGTATCGATAAAATAGCCGCACATGGTCTGCAGGAAAAAGTCCGGTGCATTGCCCAGCTGGGACATCAGGCCCAGCGCCGCGCCTGCCAGCACCACAGGGATGTTGATCTCCGCAGTGGTGGAATAATAAATGCCTCTTAAGACCATGACGGTAGCCGCCACGCAGAGCATGACCGCGACCATCACAAAGAGCGTCCCGTCCCCCGGCGTGATAAAGATCGGCAGCACCGCTAAAACGATCCCGATGATGTAGATATACTGCAGGAATCTCACCTTAGAACCCTTTTTATCCGCTAACGCGCCTCCCACAGGTGCGATCACGATCGCCAGGATATAGGTCCGGATGATGCTGATCACCGATCCCATGCCGGCGCTCATCCCATAGACATTGACCAGATAGGGGGTAAAATAACCCAGACACTGGTAGGCCGCATAGCCGCAGAATACGATCAGCCCGGCCAGCCATACCTTCGGCAGCTTTAGGACCTGCACCATACCGATCAGGCATTCCTTGGCGTTGATCTTGCCTTCTACAGGGTTCTTGTCCATGAGGAAAAAGCACAGGACTCCCAGCGCCATCAGCACGACCGAGTAAAATACGATCGTCCCCTGCATGCCCAGCTTGCCCTCCCCCATCTTCGCACACACGGCAAGCGCGGCGAAGGATATGAGGGTGGACGCGATCCCTCTTCCGCCTTCCAGGAGGCCGAACAGCCTTCCCTGCTCCTCTGGGGAACCCAGGATACGGACCCCCTTGAACATGGCCTCCCAGAAGAGCAGCGTTGTGGTGATCCCGAAGATCGCCTGGGCCAGCAGGACGATGCTCATAGGCGGGATGGACATCAGCAGCAGGCCGGTGGCGCCTGTGGTGAACAGACCGATGGATACCAGATATTTTGCCGGCACTAAGTCGGTCAGCCAGCCGCCCGGCAAAAAACAGACCGCACAGGTGAGCGCATAAACGGTCATCATCAGCCCCATCTGTGTATTGGTGGCGCCGAAGGCTTCCTGGAACTGCACATAAAAAACATCGCGGATATAAGGAAGCTTATAGATGGACCCGCCCCCTACACAAAGGCAGAATAAACTCAGCCACTGCTTCCAGTTTTTCCTTAAACCCAGAAATCTCATACCTTTTCCGCTCCTTTCTCCATCACGGCTCATCTACAGTCACATGGATCAGCGCCTCCGCGATCGCGGCCTCTGAAAGCTCCTGTCCCAGGCCCGGCCGGTCGCTCACATAGAATTTACCCCCCTTAGGCTGCTGCTCATATCTGCCCAGGCGGGCGATCGCCGGCTGCGTTGAGCGGAAATGATGCTCATAGATCGCAAAATTCGTGGTCGCCGCCGTCAGCTGCAGCGCCGCGGCTGTGGAGATCGGCCCTCCCGCACAGTGGATCTGCGCTTTCACGTCAAAGGCCTCCGCCATGGTACAGATCTTCTTACATTCCGAGATGCCACCGCAGTTGCACGCATCCGGCTGGACCAGCTGGATCGAATTTTCCTTAAAGTAATTTAAGAACTGCCATCTGCTGTATAAACGCTCGCCCGCAGCCAAAGGTGTCCGTACCTTCTCCCGGATCAGCCTCTGGAATTCTGGACGTAAGGGCGTGGCTGGCTCCTCCAGCGCATAAAAATCATACTTGTCACAAAGCTCTCCCAGTTTGATCGCGGAGGTCACATCCGTGCGCCCGTGGTTCTCCATGATGATGTCCACATCCCCACAAGCCTCCCGGATCGCCACGATCCGCTCCTCCACCATTTTATAGAAGTCTTTAGAGATAAACCCTTCGCAGTCCCGGTTGGGGATATCCTTCTTGTCCCGGTCATACATGGTAAAGTCCAGCTTTACCGCATCATAGCCATCCTCCATGGCATACCGGCAGATATCCGCATATTCCTTTGCCGTCCCCCTGGGTCCTACATCCTCGTTCCAGCCAAATTGGAGCTGGGAGGCATAGCAGCGGATGCTATCATTGACCTTTCCGCCGATCAGCTCATAGATGGGCACGCCCAGGACCTTTCCCTTGATATCCATCAGGGCGATATCGATCGCGCTGATCGCCGCGAACACCACCGGCCCGCCGCCCTGGCCCCAGAAGCTGATCTTGAACATCCGCTCCCACAGCTCGTCTGTGCGCATAGGATCCTTTCCGATGATCAGACGGGAGATATCCTGCAGCATCCCGATCCCGGCAGGCGCGGCATAGTCAAAGGCGATCCCCGCTTCTCCATCCCCATAAAATCCTTCGTCCGTCCATACGCGGCAGCAGATCGGCCGCCTGCTGGCCCTCTGGGCAGTGGCATCGAGCATGTAGATATCCACTTTTGTGATCTTCATCTTTCTCTCATCCCTTCTTTTTTATGGTCGTCTTTTGATCCGGATCTGTCATGTTGACTACTTGACCACTTGTTAGCCAACCTTACAAGTATAGTATCCTACTCCGAACGAAAAGTCAATGCCTTTTATCAGATCTGTTAAATATAGACTGATCCCCTTATATATTTTGTATATTTTCACATCTTTGATGCGCCGATCCCAACATCTACACAAAACGCTCATCCGATCTTATAGCGGAGGGAGAACGCATCCTGTTGTGACATGCCTCTCCCGGAGCGGACCCTTTGCGACATCTCTATGTGATAAGCCTCCCTAGTGTGAGAGTGGATAGTGACCACCAACCTCCGGATACCAGGTGGCCAACACGTTTAGGGATTGCCCTATCCCGCCAAATTTGCTATGATGGAAGAAACGTATTGGCTCCAAATGAGCAAGGAGTGATATGATACAAATGGGAAGAAATATCGATACGATCCATCGGCAGACCGTCACTGACCAGGTCTATGACATCATCGTCCGGAAGATCGCCAATGGGATATGGAAGAAAGGAGAGAAGATCCCCTCTGAGATCGAGCTGGCCCGGGATCTGGGCGTGAGCAGGGTCACCTTAAAAATGGCCCTGCAAAAGCTCAACACCTTGGGGATCATCGAGACACGAGTGGGCGAGGGCTCTTTTGTCTGTGATTTCAGCTTTCATTCTTTTCTATCAGAATTATTAAGGAGTAACCTTCTAACAGACGATCAAAATGAGATCGAGCAATTTCGGGTATTGATCGAATACTGTGTCCTGCGGCTGGTCACCTTGACACCGCCCCCGCCAGAAAAATTGGAGACCTTGGAAGAAGCCCTTGACCAGATGGAGCAAGCCATCGACCAGGACGATAAAGAGGCTTTCCATATGGCACATTATCATTTTCATTTCGCCGTCTGTAAGCTATCTGGGAACAAGCTGTTCATCCAGCTATACGAGGCCCTGAAAGAAGTCCTCTTCGATGTTTATAAGGCCAATTCCGAGACCACCTGGCATATTTACGGCAAGGAAGAGACGATCTCCCATCACCAGAAGCTCCTGGATGGTATCCGGGAGTGTGATACGGAAAAGCTGTCACGATTACAAGATGAGCTGCTAAGAGACGAATTTCTACAGTCAAGATAGCGCGATATAGGCATGGCAGTCATAGTGCGATACCCGGACGGTCTTGCCGGAACTGCCCAGCCCTTTCGGATGGATAGGGCTGTCCGCGCACATCCTACAGAAGCGACTCATACAACGCCTTGATCTCCTCCACCGAGGTATCTCTGGGGTTCCCCGGACGGCAGGCGTCGGCGAACGCGGACTCGGCCAAGAACTGTAAGTCCTCCTTCTTTACGATCTCCTTTAAGTCTGCCGGGATCCCTACGTCAGTGGACAGCTCCTTCACCGCCTGGATCGCCGCCTTCCGGTACTCCTCCTGGCTCATGGCGTCCACGCCTTCCACGCCCATAGCCTTGGCGATGTATTTATACTTATCGCCGGTGGCAGGCGCATTGTACTCCATGACCGTGGGCAGGATGATCGCATTGGCGACACCGTGGGGCGTGTCATACAGCGCGCCCAGCGGATGGGCCATGGAATGGACGATGCCAAGGCCTACATTAGAGAAGCCCATGCCCGCGATATACTGGCCCAGGGCCATCTGGGTACGGCCATCCGGCGTGTTGGCCACCGCATCCCGCAGGGAAGCCGCGATGATCTCGATCGCCTTTAAGTGGAACATATCTGTCATCTCCCAGGCGCCCTTGGTGATGTAGCCCTCGATCGCGTGGGTCAGGGCATCCATCCCGGTAGCTGCCGTCAGACCCTTGGGCATGGAGGCCATCATCTCCGGATCCACGATCGCCACCAGATAGTCCGTTCTGAAGGCCTTGAAGGCTTCCACGCCGGTCCGCACGTTCTCGATCGTGGGATCGGGCTTGATATTGGAATAGATCTCATAAGCCAGCCCTGCCCTGGAAATGCAAGTAGGATCTGACCGGCGGATATCCACGCAGAAACACATCCCGGCCCGCTATCCCTCCTGCCCATGACAAAAAGGCCCCCCGGCCTTCCTGCTCTGCTGGGGGACCCTTTTGTTGAAAGGGGGTTTTATCATGATCATACGATCTTTTACACATCTTTTACTGCTACCATAGCTTCGATCTCCACGAGAGCGTCTTTCGGCAGCCTTGCTACCTCCACCGCCGCTCTCGCCGGATAATCTCCCTCAAAGAACTCGCCATATACGGCATTCATCGCGGCAAAGTCTTCCATGTTCTTTAAGAACACCCCTGTCCGGATGATATCCGACATCGCTAACCCTTGAGAAGCCAGGATCGCTTTTATATTGCATAAAGATCGTCTGGTCTGCGCTTTAATACCTTCCGCCATCTGGCCGGTCGCCGGATCGATCGGGAGCTGGCCGGAGACCATCAGGATCGGTCCGGCCTGTACCGCCTGTGAATAAGGGCCGATCGCCTTCGGAGCCTGGTCGGTCGCGATCACCTGTTTCATCATCTGTCCCTCCTCGTCTTGTAAGCCTGTCCCATCCTATCCAGCGCCATCTTTAACACCGCCGTCTGGGTCGCCACGTTCAGCCGGATAAAGCCAACACCTGGAGCGCCATAATTCGCGCCACTGTTCAATTTCACGCCGGCATCCATGAACAACTTGATCAGTTCATCCTGATCCATGTTCCAGGCGCGGAAATCGATCCACAGCAGATAGGTCCCTTCCGGCTCGATCACCTTCACCTCCGGCATAGTCTTGGCGATAAAGTCCTTGACCACCTGGATGTTCTTCTGGAAGTAAGCGTTCTGCTGGTCCACATAGTACTCGCATTCATTGTAGCAGGCGATCAGCGCCTCGATCCCCAGATAGTTATAATCGAAATGGTAGTTCTCATAGACCACTCTATACTGATCCCGCAGTGCCTTGTTGGGGATCAGCACATAGGCGGAATACATGCAGGCTAAATTAAAGGTCTTGCTGGGGGATCCCATGATCACCACATTGTCCGCGATCTCCTGGGAGATGGAGAAATAGGGCGTATGCTTGTGGTCGCCATATACGATATCGCCATGGATCTCATCGCTGACGATCAAGGTGTTGTTCTTCTTACAGATCTGGGCCATACGGGTCAGCTCTTCCTTGGTCCACACGCGGCCCACCGGGTTGTGGGGGTTGCATACCAGGAGGATGCGCACTCTCGGATCGGCGGTCTTCCTCTCCAGATCCTCAAAGTCGATCCTGTAGCGGCCATCCTCCAGGACCAGATCGTTGCTGACCACAAAACGCCCGGCGCCCTGGATCACCACGTTAAAAGTATTATAGACCGGGGATTGGAGCAAGACCTTATCCCCTGGCCGGGTATAGGCGTTCAGGATCATCCACAGCGCGCCGGTCATCAAGCCCTGGGAGTGACGGATCCACTCTGTGTCCACTGTCAGTCCATAGCGCTTCCGATACCAGCCGCTGACCGCGTTCGCAAAACGCTCCTGAGGAAGGTCGCCATAAGCGTATACCCCAAAGTCCACTACCTTCCGCACTGCGTCGATCGCTTCCTGGGGGACCCTGAAATCCGTGTCCGCCACACCTAAGGGGATGTACTTTCCCCCTTCTCCTTCGTGATCCCATTTATAGGAATCCGTTCCTACCCTATCGATCGGTTCATCAAAATTATGGATCTGCATATTTTCCTCCGTTCTGTATATAAAATAGTTCTGTATCTTGTGTATCTGTGTCACCTCATACCGATCCGGAACTGATCTGGATATACGTCGCTCCAGATCAAAATGGTCCCAGCCCGATCATCTGGACGGCGATCAGTATAAGGATGCTCACCACGGTCCAGATCGCGTGCAGCGGGAACTGGAACCGAAGCCAGTCGATCCAATCCACCTTGGCCACCGCGATCGTCGCCATATAGGAAGCATTGGTGGGATACATGGTGTTCGACCAGCCGTCCCCAAACTGTGTCGCCAATACAGCGCCCTGTTTCGACACATGTAAGATGTCAGCCAGGGGGGACATGAGCGGCATGGTGGCGGTCATCTGGCCTGAGCCGCTGTTGATCGGGAAATTGATCAGCATAGCCGCCAGAAAGATGCCGATGATCGCTAATGCCGGCGGGAATGCACCTGCCAGCTTTGCTATCACATAAACGAACACATCCAGGGTATTGCTGTTCGTCATGATGACCGCGATGGTCCGCGCAAAACACATGACCAGCGCACCCTGGAGGATATCTTTCGCTCCTCCCATAAAGACCTGACAGGTCTTTGTGAGCGTATAACCGGCCAAGATGCCGGTCCCCACACTCATCACCAGGAACAGCCCGGTCATCTGGGCGATATCCCACCCCAGACGGACCACCCCGAAGATATTAAAGAAAAAGCAGATGGCGATATACACACAGGCGATCTTTCCTTTCCGGGAAAGCTTCGTTTCCATATCCAGCCCCATCTTGGACTTTCTGCGTTCCAGATCCGCCTCATAGGTCAAACTGCTGACTGGCATTTTTTTGACCTTTTTTGCATAGCGCAGGATATACCAGACCGTGATGAGATAAAAGATCCCAAAGCAGACCGCCCGGAACCACATGCCGGAATATAAGGGCAGCTGGCAGATCTTTTGCCCGATGATCGTGGTAAATGGATTTCCCATCCCTGTACTGTATCCTACACAGTTCCCACAGATCACGATCGCCAGCGCTGTCATCGTATCGAACCCCAGCTCTAAGATCAAGGGCAGGATCATGGGCAGAAAGATCATGCATAACTCTGGAGCGCCCATAAAAGATTCGAACAGCCCCAGGACCAGAATCAAAAAGGGGATCGCCATCTCCTGCCTTTTTCGGAACTTCCGTAGCACCGCCGCCAGCGCGGCAGGGATGATCCCTGATCCATTGATGATGCCAAATGTGCCGCCCACCACTAACGTCATGAAGATCATCCCGGCAGCATTTTCAAATCCGGCGGTATAAGAAGAGATGAACTGTATCGGGCTCACCGGGGTCTTTTCCAGATAATGAAAGCTGTTTGGATCGACGATACTCCGCCCGGTAGCCGCGTCTGCTATCCGGTCATAGGCCCCTGCAGGCATGATCCAGGTCAGCACGGAAAAAAACAGCGCGATAGCGGCTAGGATGACAAAAATATGTGGTATCTGTATTTTCTTTTTCATGATCTCTTTCAACCATTATATAACATCTGCATTGGAGACTTTAAAATCTACCTTGGTCTCCTTCTTGGCCATCCTGTAAAGAAGGATACAGAATAACAGTCCCAGCGCACAAAAGGCCGCCATGACCGCAAATACCATCTGATAGCCGACACGCCCTGGATATGTGTCGATAAAGTAACCGCACATGGTCTGCAGGAAAAAGTCCGGCGCGTTCCCCAGCTGGGACATGAGACCTAACGCGGCACCTGCCAGCACTACAGGGATATTGATCTCTGCAGTGGTGGAATAGTAGATCCCTCTTAAGACCATGACCGTAGCAGCCACACAGAGCATCACCGCCACCATGAGGTAGAGCGTCCCGTCCCCCGGTGTGATGAAGATCGGCAGTACCGCTAAGATCAGCCCGACGATATAGATATATTGCAGGAATTTCACCTTTGAACCCTTTCTGTCCGCTAAAGCGCCTCCGATCGGCGCGATCACGATCGCCAGGATATAGGTCCTGATGATGCTGATCACGGAACCCATGCCAGTGCTCATCCCATACACATTGACCAGATACGGGGTAAAGTAGCTCAAGCACTGATAAGCTGAATAACCACAGAATACGATCAGACCCGCCAGCCATACCTTCGGCAGCTTTAAGACCTGGACCATACCCACCAGACATTCCTTTGCATTGGTCTTCCCTTCTACAGGGTTCTTATCCATGAGGAAGAAGCACATGACCCCTAACGCCATCAGCACCACCGAATAGAACACGATCGTCCCCTGCATCCCAAGCTTATCCTCTCCCAGCTTCGCACATACGGCAAGGGCTGCGAAGGATATGAGGGTGGAAGCGATCCCTCGACCGCCTTCCAGGAGTCCGAACAGCCTTCCCTGTTCCTCCGGGGAACCCAGGATGCGGACGCCTTTGAACATGGCCTCCCAGAACAGCAGCGTGGTAGTGACCCCGAAGATCGCCTGCGCCAAAAGGACGATCCCCATAGGCGGGATCGATATCAGCAGCAGACCGGTGGCCCCTGTGGTGAACAGACCGATGGAGACCAGGTATTTTGCTGGCACCAGGTCCGTCAGCCAGCCGCCCGGTAAAAAGCAGACCGCACAGGTAAGTGCATATACGGTCATCATCAGTCCCATCTGTGTGTTGGTCGCATTAAAGGCTTCCTGGAACTGCACATAAAAAACATCACGGATATAGGGAAGCTTATAGATCGATCCTCCCCCCACACAAAGACAGAATAAACTCAGCCACTGCTTCCAGTTTTTCTTCAAACCCAAAAAACGCATATTTTCTCCTTTCTCTATCACGGCTCATCTACAGTCACATGGATCAGCGCCTCTGCGATCGCGGCCTCTGAAAGCTCCTGTCCCAGGCCCGGCCGGTCGCTCACATAGAATTTACCCCCCTTAGGCTGCTGCTCATATCTGCCCAGGCGGGCGATCGCCGGCTGCGTTGAGCGGAAATGATGCTCATAGATCGCAAAATTCGTGGTCGCCGCCGTCAGCTGCAGCGCCGCGGCTGTGGAGATCGGCCCTCCCGCACAGTGGATCTGCGCTTTCACGTCAAAGGCCTCCGCCATGGTACAGATCTTCTTACATTCCGAGATGCCACCGCAGTTGCACGCATCCGGCTGGACCAGCTGGATCGAATTTTCCTTAAAGTAATTTAAGAACTGCCATCTGCTGTATAAACGCTCGCCCGCAGCCAAAGGTGTCCGTACCTTCTCCCGGATCAGCCTCTGGAATTCTGGACGTAAGGGCGTGGCTGGCTCCTCCAGCGCATAAAAATCATACTTGTCACAAAGCTCTCCCAGTTTGATCGCGGAGGTCACATCCGTGCGCCCGTGGTTCTCCATGATGATGTCCACATCCCCACAAGCCTCCCGGATCGCCACGATCCGCTCCTCCACCATTTTATAGAAGTCTTTAGAGATAAACCCTTCGCAGTCCCGGTTGGGGATATCCTTCTTGTCCCGGTCATACATGGTAAAGTCCAGCTTTACCGCATCATAGCCATCCTCCATGGCATACCGGCAGATATCCGCATATTCCTTTGCCGTCCCCCTGGGCCCCACATCCTCGTTCCAGCCGAACTGGAGCTGGGAGGCATAGCAGCGGATACTGTCATTGACCTTTCCGCCGATCAGCTCATAGATAGGCACGCCCAGGACCTTTCCCTTGATATCCATCAGAGCGATATCGATCGCACTGATCGCCGCGAACACCACCGGCCCGCCGCCCTGGCCCCAAAAGCTGATCTTGAACATCCGCTCCCACAGCTCATCGGTACGCATAGGGTCTTTCCCGATGATCAACCGGGAGATATCCTGCAGCATACCGATCCCGGCAGGTGCGGCATAATCAAATGCGATCCCCGCCTCCCCATCTCCATAAAACCCTTCGTCCGTCCAGACACGGCAGCAGATCGGTCGCCTGCTGGCCCTCTGAGCGGTGGCATCGAGCATATAGATATCTACTTTTGTGATCTTCATGTGTCCATTTCTTCTCCTTTCTCATCTGTTACCGTATGTACCGTACGTTTTATGGTATTTCACCAACTTTCTCCCTATCCTCCTTTCGTTTTATGTCTCATTTCAACAGCTGATGGTCTGATTATAGATCATCTCTTTTTATTTGTCAATTATTTTTTATTATAATAATAATTTTTTATCTTATCCACTCTTCTTTGTGCTCTCTGCCAGCTTGAAAACGGCATGCCCTCCTTCCTTTGTCAGATTTCCTCGATCGACCATTGCATTTTTTTAAAAAAAATGCCATAATGATAATAAATTATTCTTATAGCAAGGAGGTTTCCAAAGATGACAGACCCTCAACGAAAACTGCTCACATCCATTGTTTATTTTTTCGGGCAGGTCCTTGGACCTGATTATGAGATCCTCCTGCAGGATCTTACGGATAAGAACCACAGTGTCGTTGCGATCGCCAACGGAGAGATCAGCGGCCGGACCGTAGGGAGCCCGATCACCGATGCCGCCTTAGATCTTTTGACCAACAAAAAGTATGAAGGGACGGACTATCTGGTCAACTACCAGGGAACGACCACGCAGGATACCATGCTCCGTTCCTCCACCTTGTTCATCAAAGATGCGGACGGGGTCCCCTATGCGCTGCTGTGCGTCAATTTTGATGACCGCCGTTATATCGAACTGCATGATAAGATCCTCGCTCTAGCGCATCCTTTGAGCTTTTTGAAGCAATACAGCACCCATACGGTCCAACCGGCTAATATCCCAGAGTATTTCGAACTGCAGAACACCGCCGACACTATGAACGAGAATTTTCCCCCGGATATCGATACGCTGATGAACACCATCTATCAGACAGTCATCACCAACTCCCCCTTTCCTGACGGGCGCCTGAACCAGGAAGAACGTATCCAGGTCATCAAACTGCTCCACCAGCAGGGGCTGTTCAAATTAAAAGGAGCCGTCTCCTTTGTAGCCAAAAAACTGGCGTGTTCTACTGCCAGCATCTACCGCTATCTAAATGGGATCCGATAAACACAAGGAGCAGCATGGAAAAAAGAGAGAGGACAGACATGGATATAGAGCAAGAGCAAAGGGTACATACGATGAAAAGAAGATATCCAGCAGAGCTGATGAACATCATCTATGAGTCCGTATTAGATCAGATCGAAGAAGGAGTGACCATCTCCGATATAGAGAACAAAGTGATCTTTGTCAACCGCGCGGCGGAAAGGATCAATGGCGTAGACGCAGAACGGTCGCTGGGCCGACGGATGGAAGACCTCTACGCCCCTACGCCCAATACCCCCCGCAACAGCCGTTATTCCGTGGTACTGCGCACCGGGATCCCGGCAGACGAGCGATATAACCAGTATGTGGTCAAGGAGACCCATAAGACGATCACAGCGATCGAACAGATGTTCCCTGTCAATGTTGGGGAAAAAACGGTGGCGGCTTATTCCCTGGTCAAAAATCTCCCTGTGATCAAACGATCCATCGAGCAGAGCCTGGAATTATATTCCCACTTTGAGGAAGAAAAGCCAAAAAATGGCACAAGATACACCTTCGACAGCATACTTGGAAATGACAGCCGCTTTTTGGAAGCTCTCTCAAACGCAAAAAATGTGGCAAAAGGGCAGGCCAATGTACTGATCTATGGCGAGACCGGGACCGGGAAAGAGCTGTTCGCCCAGAGCATCCACAATAACAGTCCTTACCAGAATGGCCCCTTCGTGTCGGTCAATTGTGCCGCGATACCAGCCACCTTGTTGGAGAGCATGTTCTTTGGAACGGTAAAAGGATCCTATACCGGAGCCGTGAACGCCCCGGGGCTGTTCGAGCAGGCTAAGAACGGCACGATATTTTTGGACGAGATCAACAGCATGGATGTGGGGCTCCAGGCAAAGATCTTAAAAGTGATCGAAAATAAGACGATCCGCAGGATCGGCTCCGACAAAGAAACGAACGTGATGTGCAGGATCCTCTGTGCATTAAATGAAGATCCGGTGGGATGCATCGACCAGGGAAAACTCCGGAAGGACCTTTACTACCGCCTCGCCTCCTGCATCCTGTACATCCCCCCTTTGCGGGAAAGGAAAAGTGATATCCCACTCCTGGCCGATCATTTTCTCCAGAAGTTCAACCAACAGTACGGCCAGTGTGTCCAAAGCATCGACGCCGGACTCATGGACTACCTGCTCTGCTATCCATGGCCGGGCAATATACGCGAGCTGCAGCATATGCTAGAGAGCGCCTATTCCGTCGCAGAAAATGAGATCGATGTACTAAAGCTGGAGGATCTTCCCACATACCATAAACAGGTCTTCCTTGAAAACCAAAAGCCCTGTAAGAACGAGATGCCGGGAACAGCCGACAGCCCTGCCCAGACGTATTTACAGACAGGGACCAGTTTAAAAAGCTGTATGGAAAACTATGAATGGGGGCTGATCAAACAAGCATTAGCGGAGACGGAGGGGAATATCACGGCAGCTGCCGAAAAGCTCCAGATCACCCGACAGGCTCTCCAGCACAAGATCAAAAAATACCGGGTATGTATGCAATGACCCTATATGGAACACAAAGGGTGCAAATATCATTTCCACCGCCAAAAGATCTTGCGCCACTCCCCCCTTCTTTTTCCCATTCCATGATCTTCCTTCATGGTCTTTCCTTATAAAGATCGAACACGATCTGTTGGCACGAAAATTGCTTATCATATATATAGAGATATACTAAAGTCATGTGGTCCATGATCGACCATGCAGTGAAAAGGAGAAAGACATGAAAGACCAAACGATCAAGAACGCAGAGAACCGTGAGGAGGTAGGGTCACAGGAGCTCTTATCTAAACAATTTAAGCATCCTGTGTCCGTCGGATATGCCGCCTTGGTCACAGTGACCGTGTTCGGCTTCGTCGCACTTGGGATGATCCTATTTGAAGCATCATTGGAGTTGATGTTCCTCTTATCATGGATCGTTGTCGTCCCATTGCTCATGCGCCTGGGATACGCCTATGGCGAACTGCAGGATATGGCTTGGGATATGGCGACCGCTTCTTTCGAACCGAATGTGGTGCTGGTGGTGATCGGCGCGATGATCGCGGTCTGGATCGCCAGCGGGACGATCCCTTATTTCATCTATCTAGGACTAAGGTTCATCTCCCCAAAGGTCTTCTTATTTTCTGCGCTCATCTTGTCCTCCTTCACCTCTTTAGCTACCGGCACCTCCTGGGGTACGCTGGGGACAGCAGGACTGGCCTTGGTGGGGATCGGGAATGCTATGGGGATCCCGGCGCCCATGACTGCCGGCGCGATCATCTGCGGCGCCTATTTCGGCGATAAGATGTCCCCCTTATCCGACAGCACGATCTTGGCCGCCTCTGTGTCCGGGACGGATGTGATGACCCATGTAAAGCATATGTTGTGGACCACTGTACCAGCCTATACGATCAGTGCCCTTCTGTTCATCATCCTGGGCTTTTACAATATCTCCGGCAGTTATGACACTTCCGTGACCAGCCAGATCATGGCAACTTTCGCACAGCATTATCGTTTCTCTGTGATCGAGCTGCTGCCCATCCTTATCGTCGTCCTGCTGCTGATCCGGAACACCCCTTCCATCATCGCGCTGCTGATCGGGACGATCACAGGCATGATCGTAGCCATCGGCCATCAGGGTGTGACCTTGAAGGTGCTGTTAGACTATATGCTCAATGGCTTTCGGATCGATACCGGCAGTCCATTCGTGGACATCCTGTTGAACCGTGGCGGGATCATGAGCATGATGGGCGCTTTCCTGGCCATCTTTCTCGCCCTCTGTATTTCCGGTATGCTGGACAAGACTGGTGTCCTGAGCACACTGGTGGACCCGTTGATCAAAAAATGCGGGCATTCCACCTTTAAGATCTTTGTCTGTACCGTCATCCTGACTTACATCACCAACGCGATCGGATCCTCCATGCTATTTGCTTCTATCGTGACCGCATCGCTGATGAAGGATGTCTTTGATAAAAATGGCATCGCACCGGAGAACCTTTCCCGGA
Organism: uncultured Lachnospiraceae bacterium; assembly: GCA_910588895.1. GTDB lineage: Bacteria > Bacillota > Clostridia > Lachnospirales > Lachnospiraceae > Caccovicinus. Next base: position 1,082 of record CAJUSS010000079.1, on the reverse strand, counting down.
CTCTGGAGGATGCAGGCACTCTCGGCGCAGTCCTGATCCCCTGGAATTCCAACGCGATCTATGCCTCCCAGATGTTAGGGGTCGCCCCCCTGGCCTTTATGCCCTACTGCTTCCTGAACTACCTGCCCCCGATCATCGACCTGATCTATGCAAAAACCGGGTTCACTGTAAAGAGGACCGCAAAAGCATGATAGTCCGCTCAATAGCAGAGCACCGCCCCCTGATAGAAGGCACTATCTCCTGGCAGCAATGACAAACACAAAGGGGCGCACTCAGCCAAGTCTCATCCCTTGACTGAACGCACCCCTTTATCCTATCTATCCTGCCCACGTGCTCTCCTGTCAAGTTAGGGCGAAAAAATCCTTCAGCTTTTTATCAAAACTTCTTTCCCTTCAAAGGCAAAGCCATATTTCCGGATACGGTCGCTAGAAAAGCCCCTGTTCTCTAGATCTGCCTGATACCGCTGTTCCTCGATCTGTTTCAACGCGGCGTCCGCAGTGTCCGCCAGTGAGCTTTCTTCGCCAGGATCCTTGACTTTAAATTCTATAATGATCGCATCCCTATCGCGATCGTTTATCATGACATTGTCCGTTCCGTTCTTCGGCTCCATCATCACATCATATCTTCCGAAGCCGCTCTCCCGATCAGAGGTGATGATATAGCGGTCTGCCAGCTCCACGGCCAGCCCCAGCACAAAACCGTGATAAAAGCGCTCCGGCTGCGTCTCCATAGAGGGGTTTCTTCCGCTGTCAAAGTAACTGAACGTGGCCAGGGCCACACGGTTCATGTAGGCGTTCATGGACTTTACGTCATCTTGTAACAACGCCTTGATAAACCCATTGTAGACTGTCCCGGAACGGGTAAACCATTTCCGGATCATCTTCTGGAACATGATCTGTACTTCCTTGTTCGTCAGCGCCAACTCGTACAGATCCGCTCCCGTGTCCTCATTGAATTCGCAGCTCTCCGCTTTCAGGTAACCGCTTGCCAGGAACAGACTCCAGATGGCGCTCTCATCTGCGTCCAACTGGTCGAAGATAATCTGTTCATCGACTTCCTTGTACAGATGCTCGCCTTTCAGC
>CAJUSS010000078.1 GCA_910588895.1 uncultured Lachnospiraceae bacterium | reverse complement strand
GCCAGGGTGAAACTCTGGCAGTCCTCCTCCGACCGGCCCAGGAGGATCTGGAACTCGTCGGGGACGCAAAATTCCATCATCACCTGCCGGCACACCCCACAGGGCGGGCAGATCTGGGAAGGCTCCTGCCCCTGAGCCCCTCCTGCGATGGCGATCTTGCGAAAGTCGCGTACCCCTTCACTGACCGCCTTGAAAAACGCGGTCCGTTCCGCGCAGTTGGTCACCGAGTAAGCAGCATTTTCGATGTTGCAGCCGGTAAATATCCTCCCGTCGCCCGCCAGCAGCGCTGCCCCCACCTGAAAATGGGAATAGGGGGTGTAGGCGCTCTTCCTTGCCTGCAAGGCGGCGCGGATCAGTTCTCTATCTTCCATATAGGACCTCTCCTTTCCATCCGGCAGCAAAAAGATCCCGATCAAAAGAAGGATCTTCTGCTCTACAGTCCGGATACCATACCTGGTCCGCCCATAAAAGGCGACTCCGTTGGCGGGACAGCCGTGCTATCCGGGATGACGGCATCCGCCCCTTCTGTGCTGGCCGCCGGGCTCTCTGCATCTACCCAGGTTTCCGGAGCAGGCAGACTTTCAACAGGCTGCGCGGCTGTCTCGGGAGCCGTCCGCCAGATCTGTCCAAACTCTTCCACCGTCATCGTCGGAAGATCTTCCGAGCTCCCGGAGTCCAGCCGATACTGCAAGATCCCTGTGAACACTCCGTTCACCTGGACCTGATCGCCCACAGCCAGAGGCGGCGTTATCTTGGAACGGTCATACTCACAGATCAGCTTTTGGGACTGATCCCCATTTACTGCCACTACTAACTGCCCATAGGAATTGCCCGACCTGGCCGTTCGAGTGACCCTTCCGGAAAAGCTGACCTGCTTCTGCTGGTAGGTGGCCGGAGATCCGGTCAGCTGTTTATAGGTGATCCTCCCCTCCAGCCCGGCCGCTTCCTCCGCTTCTTTTAAAGACTCTTCCACCGCAGCGAGGGACTCCTCTGCCGCTCCCAGCGACTCCTTCGCATCTTCGATCGACTCCTTTTCAGCCTCCAAGGACTCCTCCTTTTCCTCCAGAGAGCTTTCCATCTCCTGGCGCGCCGCCTCCAGAGACTCATCTAAGATCGCCCAGCCCTCCTCCACAGCAGCTTTGCTCTCCTCTGCCGCCGTCTCCGAGACGGCCGGGACCGCTGCCCTGCAGCCAGTGGCCAAAATGGCTATAGCGACCATCACGCCTGACCATTTCTTTTTCATAAGCCTCTCCTCTCCGATCCGGTCAGACACACTTTCGGCACATCGGCCGGCCCTGCGTCCCTCTGTCCAAGCCTCCATGGACTGTCACGTCGCGTTTTGCAGCAGCCCCATCTCTGACCATGAAGCTCTGACAGTCCTGGGATATGTATAAAAGGAAGCTTCCCCGGATCAGAGAAGCTCCCTTGATAAAGATGTGTATACGGTCAGCTAGACTCTCTTATTCTTTGCGACAAATACCGGATACGTGTCTGTTCCCTTCATCTCCTTGCCAGCCGAGATCGTCACCTTCTTATCGGTGATCACATACTCTACGTCTGCGCCGTCTTCCACCACTGTATCCTGCATCAGGACACAGTTCCTGACCTTAGCGCCCTTTCCGATCTTAACACCACGGAAAAGGATGCTGTTCTCCACTTCGCCTTCGATCAGGCAGCCGTCTGCCGCCATGATGTTCCTGGCCACAGCGCCTGCGATGTACCTGGTCGGGTTATCGTCACGGATCTTGGTATAGATCAGGTTCGCTCCGAACAGCCCGTCTAAGTTCTCGTCCTTCAGCAGCTTCATATTCTCGTCGAAATAGCTCTTCATGCTGCTGATCCGCGCGAAATAGCCGTCATACTTGTAGCCCCGGACATCCAGCTTATCCAGCTGATGAGCCAGCACATCACGCTCAAAATAGATGTAGCCCTGTACATAAGCGTAGCCCACCTGATCGATCAGCATCTCCCGATCCATGATAAAGATGTTCATGGATACGTTCTGTACGCCTTCCAGGCTGCTGTTGATCCGCATCTTTTCGACCTTATCACCATCCAGATCCAAGGTGTAATACATGTCGCGGCTCTCCGTAGGCGCAGTGCGCATCTCCACCGGCAGCTCCTGCTGTGCATAGACCATGGTCACATCCGCGCCGCTCTTCACATGTGCGTCGATCAGCGCTTTAAGATCAAAGTTCACGGCGATATTGGTATCCGCCATCACTACATATTTCTCTTTCTGGCTCTTTAAGAAGGTCAGGATGCTGGCCAGCGCCTCAACACGGCCGTCATAGATCTTCACCGACTTCTCCGCGTAAGGCGGCACGATGTTCAGACCGCCGTTCTTGCGGGTCAGATCCCACTCGCGGCCGGAGCCCAGATGGTCCATCAGGGAGTGATAGTTCTTGCGGACGATCAGAGAGATATTATCGATGCCGCAGTTGACCATGCTGGAAAGGATAAAATCAACCATACGATAACGGCCTGCAAAAGGAATGGAAGCCATCGAACGCTCAGTGACCAGATCGGAGACCATGCTGTCGTAACTGTTTGGGAAAATGATCCCCAGTGCATTTACATTAGAGTTGATCATTGTACTTCACCACCTTTTACATTATTATAAACCATGGCGTTAGGGCCGATCTTCGCGCCCTCGCCGATATAGACGCCGGGACCTACTGTAGCCACGCCCTTTTCTGTCTCCGTAGGCATGGTGCCGACTACGGCGTTCTCCCCGATCACTGCGTTCTCCGCCACGATGCAGTGCTTCACTACCGCGCCAGCCTTGATCACAGTACCGCCCATGACGACCGCATCCTCCACGACCGCACCGGCCTCCACCTGTACGCCTGCGAACAGGATGGAATGCTTCACCTCACCGGCGATCCGGCAGCCATCGGTGATCATCGAATTCTCCACCACCGCGTCCGCGCTGATCCTGTGTCCGGTCATGCCGCTGTTCCGGCTGTAGATCTTCCAGTTCTCATCGAACAAGTCGATGCCGCTGTGCTCCGGATCCAACACCTCCATGTTCGCTTCCCAGAGGGAGGAGATCGTCCCTACATCCTTCCAGTAGCCCTCGAAACGATAGGCGTACATGTTCCGGCCATCTTTTAAGAGGTTGGGGATGATGTTATTGCCGAAGTCGTTCTCGGAATCCGGATCCTCCTCATCCTCGGTCAGATATTTCTTTAAGATATCCCAGTTGAAGATATAGATGCCCATGGATGCTAAGTTGGACTTGGGTTCCGGCGGCTTCTCCTGGAATTCCGTGATCTTCCCATTCTCATCCGCTACCATCAGGCCGAAGCGGGGAGCCTCCTCCCACGGCACTTCCATGACCGCCACGCTGAACTCAGCGCCCTTTTCCTTATGGAAACGGAGAAAATCGCTGTAATCCTGCTTGCAGATCTGATCGCCGGAAAGGATGATGACGTACTGTGGGTTGTAACGATCGATAAAGGAGATGTTCTGGTAGATCGCGTTCGCAGTCCCCTTATACCAGTCGGAACCGGATGCCTGCTGATAAGGCGGGAGGACATGGACGCCGCCATAGAGACGGTCCAGATCCCACGGCTGTCCGTTCCCGATATACTCGTTCAGCACCAGCGGCTGATACTGGGTCAGGATGCCCACCGTATCGATACCAGAGTTTACACAGTTCGACAGCGGAAAATCGATGATACGATATTTTCCGCCAAAAGGAACTGCAGGTTTTGCCAGTTTTTGGGTCAGCGCATACAAGCGGGAACCCTGTCCGCCGGCAAGAAGCATTGCAATCATCTCTTTTGCCATAATATTGCCCCCTATTGGATTTATTAATGTACGAATTATACCATAAATCTCCTGATGATAACAGCCTTTTGTACAATTTTTTCGAATGTTTTTATAAAATACAGTGACCGTTCAGAGAACACCCTGAACGGTCACGGCATCCGGCCATGGAAGAACGCCTCTGGTGGCGGGCCGGATGCCCGGTCGTCCACTCCTTACCAACAGTGGCCATGATGACCGCCGCAGCCAGGCGTGACCGTCTGGCAGGTCCCGCCACCATTGCCACAGGTCCCTTCACAGTAACCGCAGGTGCCGTCGCAATAGCCGTCGGCATGGGCATAACCACAGTACTCCACATCGTCATGGAAATGATGGCCTGCCTCTGTACACCAGGTCTCCGCGCAGACCGGGCATCCGTTCACGGTCTGTGCCTCTGTGGAGGCAGGGGCCGTATAGACCGGGACCTCCCTCCGGTGATGCCGGCCATGTCCGTGTGCCATAGCCGGGAAAGCAGGGACTACCGTCAGGACTACAGCGATCCCTGCCGCTGTGATCTTCTTTGTTACCATGATAAAACACTCCTTTCTTTTTGCTCCTCCAGCTTTTCTATGCTATATCCGAAAAGATCTTATCATCCGATCAACCAGCCGTCCCGATCTTCCGGGCGACCTCCAAGTCCCTGCACAGCGCCTTATACCGGCGGCACAGGAGAAAGATGGTCAGGAGGCAGAGGGACGCGCCTATGAGGAACATGATCCGTATGGCCATAAAGCTCCTGTACCGGATCAGCAAGGGCTCTCCCATGGCATCGATCTCTTCCTTTGTATACCCCATCGACTCCAGGTAGTCTGTAAAAAATCCGGCCTCATCGCCCTCCATCACCTGCACGATCCCCTCTGTATAGATCTGGGTGCTCGGCTCAGCGCCGGACTCCAGATAGGTAAAGGTCTCCTCTGATAATGTATCCAGCGCCGCCACATCCTGTTCCCGGGACTTCAATCCCACGAACCCGCTGGCTGTGGGGATCAGGTAATAGCGTCCTGCCTTCCGGTCCCCGCTGCGTGATCCGTCGCTGTATCGGGTATAGGTGCTCTCCGTGGCAAAATAGTCCAGCGCATAGACCACCTCTCCGCCCACATGGTCGCCGGGGCGAAGGACAGTCCCCTCCTCCAGCATATCGGCGAATGAGATCGCCGGCTTTAAAGAGACCAAGAATTCCGACGTGGTCTGATAGAGCATGATCCCGCCAACGAACAGCATCAGCAGAGTCCCTTTCCCAAATCCCTCCAAAAAACGTTTGATGTCCATCTCCATCCTCTCCTTTTGTGCCCTTCTCAGCCCTTTAGCCCTCGTCTCCACAGCCGTATGGGAGAGCCTGGGGCTTTAAGATGATCATACCACAGATAGCGGAAGATTTCCACTATCATTTCACGCAGATCGATCGCAAGTGGTCCTGCACAAAAAACGCATTTTGTCAAGTACGAGATCTGCACGTTCACAGACATATCTCGGTCTGGAAAAAGGGGATGGCATACGCTATGATCGATGTGATACGATCATTTGCCCGCTAGATAGGTGATCAGAAAGGATGTTCATATGATAAAAAGATCATGGAAAAGAAAGCTGCCACTCCTCCTGTTATCCCTGCTCGTGACGGCAGGGGCCTGCCCTTTATCGGCATATGGAGATACACCCGCATTTGAGAAAGAACAAACCCAGACAGTCGGCTCCCCGAAGGAACGGGATGAAGGGCACGAACATGAAGAGCGCTGCTATCGAAGGGTGCGGAAATGCCTGCACCGACATGAAGACGGATGTTACACAGAGCCGGTCATGCCGGCCAGCCCATCCGATGCCAGCCCAAGCGACGGGATCCGGAAGATCTTGGACTGCAGCCATGTCTGCAGCGAGGACAACGGCTGCATCACCTGGGTCCTGGACTGTACCTATAAGGGAGCGGACCATAAGGACAGCGCCCCTGCACGTCCTGTGGTGCAGGCTGCCAGGGCCACTGCAGAGATCACGGGTCCGCTAATCCTGGGGGATACATCCACCTCAGACCGATCCCAAGGCTGGGACTGGTCCGCAAACAGCACCGCCCAAAAAGGGACGCTCACATTGACAGACTGCCATATCACATCGGACAGTCAAGTCCTCCGTGTGCCTTCTGGATGGGAGGTCACCATCGTCCTTGAGGGAGAGAATGTCCTGTACAACACAAACCTCAACCAGTCCAGAGAGATGATCGGCAATACAGCCGGTCTGAGCAACAATTCCTGGATCGTCGAGGGAGATGGGAGCCTGGATATCCGTTCGGACAGCCAATACGCGTACGGGGCCTACGGTTTTACCGGATACTCTGTCAAGATCCGCTCCGGCACGATCCGGACCAATGTCACTCTCTGCATGATCTTTTATGACTTTACCGTAGAAGGCGGCGTCCTGGAGATCGATGCCACCACCAATGACCTCTGCAATGGGATCTACAGTGACAGCGGCCCTGTGACGATCTCGGGCGGTGAGGTCCATATCACGGCCGGCCAGGCCGGCATCTTCGTTCCAGGCCTTCGGAACGGATCCCAGACCGTCCAGATCGCAGGAGGCGATATCCACATCGACGCAGCCACCTGTATCTATATCTCAAAACAAGATCGCGATCAGGCCATCACCATCAGCGGCGGCAGCTTCACCGGGACAGCAGGTCATCTCCCTGGCCTCATGGCAAAACAGATCGTCATCGGGTCAGGCAGCGAAACCCCGGTAGTCCAGGTCACTTCCCAGGCGCAGCCCGCTATCCGGGGCACCGAGAGCATATCGATCGGGGGGAAGAGCCAAGTCACGGCTGATAGCGGCACAAGCTTTGGTTTCCATACTGCCGGGACCTTTGCCATATCCGACTCTGCCCAGATGACGGCCACCGGCCAGATCGACGGGACGGCATCTTCAGTAGATGTCCGGGATGGCGCTGTGCTCAATGCCATGGTGCGCACGGATACAGCTGACGGCCGTTCCTGGACCGTCTACGGCGATGCTACGCTCCACAACGACCTGACCCTTGGGCCGGAGGCATTTGAGGATGCAGCCGGCAACAAAAAGCCCGTCAAGCTGGTCATCACCCAAGGGGCCACGCTGACAGTCCCGGAGGGGATCACGCTGGATGCGACGGCGGGGATCACGGCAGATACATTGGATCAGTACCTGTCTGCCGATGAGGAGACGGTCAAACAGCTGACAGGAGAACAAGGGGTCGTAAAGCTGCCTGGAAATATGTTCCAAGTTTCCCTGGACGTCCAGCCAACAGAAGGCGGCACCGTAACAGGTGACGGGAGTTTCTATAAGGGAGATCAGGTGACGGTCACGGCCAGGCCGGCTGCCGGCTATCATTTTGTCCGGTGGATGGAGGGGGGCGCAGTACTGGGGACAGCCTCTTCCCTGACCTTTACGGTCACGTCGGACAAAGCACTGACCGCCGTATTTGAAAAGGACGGAGGATCTTCCGGTGAGACCCCATCCCCCTCCCCTGACGATCCCTCCCCTGACGATCCCTCCCCTGACGATCCTTCCCCTGACGTCCCTGCTCCCGGCGGCTCACCTTCCGGTGGCGCTCCCTCTGGCGGCTCTTCCTCCGGTGGCCGCTCTGGCCGGAGTGCAGATACGTCCTCCTCAGCCGGGACTTGGGAAAAGGACGATAAAGGCTGGCGCCTGCGCTACCCCAACGGGACTTACGAGACCGGGAGCCAGGTACGGGGCGAGGACGGCCTTTTTGTCGAACAGCTTGCCTGGAAATACAGAGATAACGCCTGGTGGCCTTTTGGCGCAGACGGCTATCTGAAAGACGGCTGGGTGCTGGACCGCAAAAAGGACCTCTGGTATCATATCGATACCGAAAAAGGGATGCAGCTGGGCTGGTATCAGGATCCCCAGGATGGGCAATGGTATTATCTGGATCCGGAAAATGGCCATATGCTGACCGGATGGGTCCTGATCGCAGGAAACTGGTATTATCTGAACGCCTCCGCCCAGGCCCCGTCCTGGAGCTATGATAAGGAGGCCGGCAGATGGCGCTACGATGGGGATCTTAAGACCAAGCCCCTGGGCGCTATGTACCGGGATGAGATGACCCCGGATGGATACCGAACAGATGGGAACGGACGTTGGACCTAGACGGATACCGGGCCAGAACAGATCGAGAGGCTGTGCGGCCGTTTTTATCCCCTGCCGATCAGTCCCCAGGTCCTGTCCGAAAAAGGTACAGATAGACGGAGGAGCAGAACACACCATCTCGATCCTCAAACCGGCAGCCTCCCCCGTATCTCTCCGCCATGGACCGGATCGAGGGGAGGCCCATACCGCCGTCCGCCCTTGGTGAGCAGAACGTGCCATCTGGGGCCTTCGTCACAGAAGAATATGCGTTGTCCATCGTGATCGTGAGGATCCCGTCGCTCAAGCGGCTCTGCATCGTGAGGAAAGGCGCCTTTACCCCACAGCAGGCATGGACCCCATTTTCCAGGAGGTTGCCCACGATCACGCACAGGTCGCTGGCCGGCACCTGTCCGGTATCTTCCGGGATATCCAACCGGATGGTGGTAAGGATCTTTGCTTCCCGGGCGGCCGCCTGGTAATGGAGCGCCACCGCATTTACCGCTTCATTTTCACACAGGTCCTCCAAAGAGCCTTCCGGGAACCTGGCGGACACCTGGTCCAGGTAGTCCAGGAGCTTTTCCCGCTCTCCACTGGCCGTCCATCTTCGTATGACCGCCATATGATGCTTCAGATCGTGACGCTGCTGGCGCAGCATGACCGAAGCCTGGGAAAGGAACTGATACCGCTCTTTCTGTGCTCTGATCTGTTTTTCCATGAGCGACACCTCAAACCCCAGCTGACGGTTCTCCATCGCAAGGCCAAGGGAATCCCGGATAAAATACCCGCACAGGACCGAGACCATGAGCTGGAACACCAGGACGCCGAGCTGGAAAAAGAAGGATCTCTGCACATCCCAATGGAAGAGATAGTAATCCGCCACCTCCAAAAGTGCGAACAGTGTCAGTACCGCCATAGGAAAAAGGAAACGCCGCGCCATAGGATCATGGTAGCGCAGGCTTTCCTGCAGGATACAAGCCCCGCACAGGCAAAACGTCAGAGGGCCCAGGACATGGAAAAGATACATGGTCCTTGCCAGGGAGGCCGTCCCTGTAAGCTGGAGGATCAGGGCGGCGCAGACGGAAAGCTCCAGAATATGGCACATGGCGGCCAGGAGGCGCTTTTGGTGGGAGCCGAACAAGATCATGCAGAACCGGGATATGGGGATCCCCACTGTAAAGAGCCCGCAAAATGCCATCCCATATAGTAACCCTGGGTTTTTGATGAACAAGCCGGTGAGATTGCACTCACCCAGGACCCAACTCCCGCAGCAGAAGGAAAATAGCCCTAACCAGAACAACGCGATCCCCTTTTTCTCAAACCGGGTCACAGCAAGAGACGCACACCACAGCAGGATCCCCATGGTCACCAGGACACCGGCAAAAAGCAGAGAAAAGCCCATGGTGGAAAACAACCGGGATAAGATGGCGCTGGAGCTGCCTACAAGGATCGGATGGAGGGCCATATGATCCCTCTGGGTAGGTGGCTGATAGATAAAGGTCAATGTGACCGCCCTGCCCGTATCCGGCAATGGAAAAAGAGCGACCTTCGTGGGCGGGTCCAGGAGAAAGGCCGGATAGCTGCCCGGCTGTCCGTAGCTGAACACCAGTTCCCCATCTGCATAGACCTCCAGGGGCGCATACACCGTCTTCAGATAGATATGGTCCCCTTCTGATGGCATGATCTGTGCTGTAAGGATCACCTCTCCAGGATGTTCCAGGCAAGGGAGCCGGACAGGGAGCGACAGCTCCCTGCCCTCCCACTGCCACACCGCTATCGTCTGCACCTTCTCGTCATCCTGTGGAGCCGCAGCGCCTAAGGCCAGACGGAGGATGAGCGCCGCGATCAGGAAGACCGTGGGCAGCCACAGGAACGAAAAAAAACAACGATCAGATCGCCCCATCCGTCCGCCCCTCCTCTCGGGAAGCAGCAAAAAGCCATGTCTCCCAGGCCTGCTTTGCCACAGGGAATGCCTCACGGCGTATATAGACATTGCTCCCGTCTTTCATATGGAATACCATCAGTTCCCGGTCGATCCCTGTGACGAAAGCCAGATTGACCAGAAAGCTCTTATGGCAGCGGAATAGCGGCAGCCCTTCCAGCTGGGGCAAAAGATCGTCCAGCTTTCCCTTGACCTTGACCACCTCCCCGTCCAGCAGATGGAGGTGGAGGTAATGGGCCAGCTGTTCCACATACAAGAGCTTATGGATCGGGATCCACAGAGGATCCTTCTGGGGCCGGAGCGCGATCTTTGGGAAATGCTCTTTTTTGGCAGCGGCCGACCGCAGGATCTGGACGACCTCCTCCCGAGCCACTGGTTTTTCGATGTACCGGTCAACATGCATCCGATAAGCCTCCAAGGCATGGTCCTGGCTGGTGGTGATGAAGGCGGCGGGAAGGGAAGGCTCTTCCTTCCGGACGGCCCGCATAGCCTCCACCCCAGATATACCGTTCATATAGATATCCATGAGTATCAGGTCAAAAGCCCCCGGCTTATAGCCCTTCAGGAATGCTCCCCCTTCCTCAAACTCCCACACCTGGACAGGGATATTGCTGGAACGGAGGATCGTGAGCAGATGCTCCCGCTCCTGGCGGTCATCTTCACAGAGTGCGATACGCAGCCTGCTGTCAGCAGGAAACCTTGACAAAAGCTCTTTCATCACATGTCCTCACTTTTCAGGTATTGATCCATGGACACTGGATCGATGGCGCATCTACGCGGAGATATCTTAGCCCACTATACCATATGGGCATGTAAAAATCTATCCTTTTTCGTTATCTCGCACGAGCAGGCCTGAGCGGGCTTTGGCCGCCCCATGAGCCTGCGAAAAGCTGCCCTGTTTTTCTTTACAAAGTAAATGCTTCCGTTTATAATGATAGATAGTCCACCAGTTCTGGGAGGAGTGCGGCTCTGCCGTATAGCCGGTGTCCGGTCTCACATTGGATATCCCGGGAACACGCGGCTGCTGGTGGTCCATTTTCGACAGTCTGCCATACATAAAGGACCGGTCCGATCCGGAGAAGGGATCTTGCCGGAAGATAGGGAGGGCCCGGATGGAAGAAAAGAAAAAAAGCCTGTTAAATAGCGTTCGGATACGCACGGTGGATCGGGCCATGCTCTTTATATCCTGCATTCTTTATATCGCCTTGATCGCCGCCACGATCCACGCGTCGATCCAATATGAAGACCTGATCGCCTCTACCCGGGACTGTATCGACTATCAGGCCAGCGCCATGCAGGTATCTGATGGCTCCGACTATCTGATGGAGCAGGTACAGCTCTATGCCATGACCACCGAGCCCCGCTATGTGGAAGACTATTTTACCGAGGTCAAGATCACCCGGCGCAGAGAGCGGGCTGTAGAACAGCTGGACGGCATGATCGATGAGGAGGCCTTCTCCTATCTCCGGACAGCCATGGACCTATCCAACCAGCTGATGGACCGGGAGATGTATTCCATGAAGCTGATCACTACCGCCTGCGGCTATCCCCTCTCGGACTTCCCCCAGGAGGTGCAGGACGTACAGCTGTCCGGCAGTGACCAAGCGCTGGACAAAGAGGCGATGCTCCGCCTGGGACGTGATATGGTCCTGGGTCCTGGATACATGGAGGAAAAAGAAGCGATCCTGGATAACATCAACCGCTTTATCGGCAAGACGGTGGAGCTCACCGACCAGCGCCAGCAAAAAAGCGCATATGACTTAAAAAGCATCATGATGCGCCAGCAGCTCTTCATCAGTCTCCTGTTCGTCCTCAATATCGTCATCTTTGCCTTGATCCTCCATCTGGTCGTGCGACCTCTGCAGGTCTACATAAAGTGTATCAAAGATGAAAAGAAGTTGGAGGTGCAAGGCTCCTATGAGCTGCGCCATCTGGCGCTCACCTATAACGATATCTATGACCTCAACGTGGCCAACCGTTCCCTGCTCCGCCACCAGGCCGAGCACGATCCCCTGACCGGAATCATGAACCGAGGTGCCTTTGACCAGTTAAAGCAGCTGTTAAAAGCCGAAAAAAAGCCTCTGGCCCTGCTGATCATCGATGTGGACCGTTTCAAGCAGGTCAATGACGGATATGGCCATGAGACAGGCGACCAGGTCTTAAAGAAGGTGGCCAAGCTTTTAGAGGAGTATTTCCGTGCCGAGGACCTTCCAGCCAGGATAGGCGGCGATGAATTTGCCGTCATCGCCACCGATATCACCCCGCAGATGCGGGCCGTGCTCCAGGAAAAGCTCCAGCTGATCAATGATACACTGCTGCACCCGACCGATGGACTCCCGCCTGTATCCTTGAGCGTGGGGATCGCATTTTCCGAGAGTGGCTTTAGCGACAGCCTGTACAAAAAAGCGGATCTGGCTCTTTATGAGGTAAAGAGGAACGGCCGCTGCGGCTATCGTTTTTATGAAGAAGGTCCGGCAGATGACCCGTCTGCCGACACATGACCGGTCAGATCTTCGCCGCAGGCAACGAGCGTTCTGACCCTTACGGTCTTTGCCAAATGCCTGTGAGATCCTCCACAGGAGCGCTTGGCACGGCAGCTGGCTCATCGCCTGCATAGATAAGATGGAGAAGGAGGAGAGAGGCAGGATGCGATATACATTGGGATCATTGATCCAGATCGCCAAAGGACTTGCCGCTCAATTTGGATCGGACTGCGAGATCCTCATCCACGATCTGCTGTCGGCAGATCCTGAGCACACGATCGTCTACGTTGAGAACGGCCATATCACAGACCGAAAGGTGGGCGGCGGCCCGTCAAAGATCGCGCTGAGCGCTATGGAAGCGCTGAAGGACACCGCAGGTGACCTGACCCCAAACAGCCAGGCCCCAGATGACCAGGGATCGGATAGCCAAGGCACAGATGACCAGAACGATCCAGCAAGGGTCCGTTCGCTTAAGGAACCGCCCCTAAACGATTCTTTGGGCTATCTCACTCGAACCCCGGATGGCCGGATATTAAAATCCTCCACCCTCTACATACGGGATGAGACCGGCATGATCCACTATATGTTCTGTATCAATTTCGACATCACCCGGCTGATCGGCTTTGAGCAGTCCATCCATTCCCTGATCCAGGACGACCGGTCCGATCCGGCGCAGCAGCCGGAGCCGATCGTGACCAATGTGAACGACCTTTTAGACACGCTGATCCAGCAATCCGTCGCTCTGGTGGGAAAACCGGCCGCCCTGATGAACAAGGACGAAAAGATCCGTGCGATCCAGTTCCTGAACAATGCCGGCGCTTTTCTGGTCACTAAGTCCGGCGACAAGGTCTCCCAGTATTTTGGGATCTCAAAATTCACTCTCTACAGCTACATCGATATAAAGAACCGAAGGCACGAGGACCGTGGCGATCGGTCGGACAACAAAAAGCCCTCCCCTTGAAGGGGACGGGCTCTTTCTATCTCTATCTTGACCGGAAAACGCACAGTCCTTCCGGCACCCGACCATCCCGGGTACCGGTCCGGCGCCTTTATTGGATCGCATAGTCCACCGTGATATCCGCCTGGATCTCGATCTCTCCTGGCATGACCTCCGCATCAGCCGTTGCGTTATACTTTATCGCCGCTCCTGGGCCCCGCGTGTTTTCATAGCGGTATCCGTCATTTCCCAGATGCTCTTCGATATGGACCGGCCGTCCTAACGTGCAGCCGCTGGCATCTGCCAGGGCCTGGGCCTTTTCCTGGGCTAAGGCTACCGCCCCCTTCAAAGCCGCCTGATACTCCTCGTCGTAGCGGCTGGATAAAAAGGACACGGACTGGATCTGGTCCACACCGGCCTCCACCGACTTTTCCATGACCGTCCCGGCCTGCTCCAGCTGGATATCGGAAACGATCACCTGGGTGGTGGCCTCATAGCCGATGATGATCCCGCCCTGATCCCAGTCGTAGCGTGGGCTCAAGTCAAACCGGGAGGTCTGGATCGAAGCCTCTCCTACGCCCATGGCCTTTAAGGTCTCCACCAGTTCTCCGACTTTTCTGCTGTTCTCACTCTGGCATTGCGCCGCGTCTTTATCCTGGGTCGTTACCCCATAAACGATCTCTGCTATATCCGGGACCACTTTCACGGTCTCCCGGCAGCTCACCGTGATGACCTGACTCTCCACCTGCTCCACCTGTATCTTCCCTGGCGCCTGCGGCTCTGCACTCCCGTTCCCGGAGGTCTGTACCCCGTGGCCGGCTTTTCCGCAGGCAGTCAATATCAACGCACATACCGTTCCTAATGTGATGATCCTCTTTTTCATAATGACTCCTCCTATCCCGTGACCATCCAGCCACCTGGACGCTCACCCTGTCCCATACAGTAAGTATACAGGAAAGCCGTGGAAAAAGTATTTCTTTTCTCTTACGGTTTGCTGTCGATCTCATTTCCGAAAAAAGCACTGCCTTCCGCAGAAAAAAGCGGCAGACAGACCGCATGTTCTTTGCATCTGTCTGCCTGTCCGCTCCACCTTGACCGCTGCCGATCCCGGCACGATCGTCTCCGCCCCGCGTGATGATCCTCTCCATCCCACCGGATGATCCTCTTTATTCGGCGTGATCGATCGTCTCTTTTGCCATGGCCACCAGATCCCCAAGCTGCACATCCTCAAAGGTATACAGCAGATACTGCAGATCCCCTTCTCTCCAGCTCACCGAATGGAATTCCTTCCGTTCTACTTCGCTGGAACCATAGCTGATCATCAGCTTGCCTTCCGCTTCCTGTTTCCGTTCCTCTTCGCTGGGTTCCTGGTCTGGGGGCAGGAAGAGATAGCGGTCTGTCTTTCCCTGGATCCGGATATCCTTGTAGCTCTCTTCTACCTGATAATGGTCATTCTCTGCCGCCCACTTTAAGGGCTTGGTCACGCTCAGGTTCACATTTCCCGGCCCGGTATAGCTCACGTTCGCTTCCGGGTACGATCCCACTTTATTGTTGGCATCATCAAAAGCCTCCACATCGATGAGATAGCCATAGGCGAAAGCAGATCCATTGGAATAACGCTCCAAGATCTTGGCCCCCTGGCCCAGAGATGCCTTCGCCTGGGGCAGGAACTCTGCCACCGTGTCGATACGCTCATCCAAATGGGTGCTCGAGGAAGTATAGGCCACCTTTCCTGCTGCCACCGCTGTCACGGCACCCATCACCACCAAAGCTGCGGCTACTACTAATCCAGTCCTCTTCTTATTATATCTCATCCTCTTTCTCCTTTCTCTCATCGACATAACACACATACTCTGCCCTTTTCCCCTCACGGGAGCGCTCATGGTCATATCCTCTTCTATTATCTGCTGATGCACATCTCTAAGGATCCGATCTGCCCTTTCTTCCGAAAAGCATACGGTGGAGAGCTGCTCCTGGATCTCCTTTTTTATCCTTTCTTCCTGGTCATATCCCACTGATGATCCCTCCCTTTCCTATGCTCTCGCCGCCTGTCGGATACCCGGACTGTCCTCGTTTTCTGTAAGCGCGCTTTTCAACAGCTTCCTGGCCTTGCTCAGCCTGGACTTGACCGTCCCCTCAAAAAGCCCGGTGATCTGGGCGATCTCCCTGATCCCCAACTCATTATAATAGTAGAGGAGAACGATGGTCCGATAGCGCACATCCAGCCCCTGGACCGCCTTCATGAGCTCGCTGGAAGCTTCCTTTTCCAGGATCTGGTCAAGGGGGCCGGGGGCGGATACGTCCTCCTGCATCCGTTCCGCCGCTCTGGATCCGCTCTCCTCGCCCAGCTCCAGGATCCCTTCATAGGATACCTCACTCTTTTTCTTAGACCGTTTCTCCTGCTTCCAGGCCGTCCGCACCAGGATCTGGCAGATCCAGGACTCAAACCGCTCCGGCTCCTTCAGTGTCTTTCGGTGCAGAAAGCATTTTACAAAGGTCTCCTGCAGCACATCCTCACTGTCACTCTTGTTGCCTGTTATAAAATACGCCATACGGTACAGCTTCCCGGAATAGGAACGGTATAATCCGTCAAATGCCCTTTCGTCGCCGTCGATCATCTGTTTTACGAAAGCTATCTTTTCATCCTCCATGACCTGTTTCCTTTCCGTTCTTTTTCGATGCATCTGGTATATAAGAGCCCGCCTAAGACCCCTTGGTTCACTTTTTGGGATCTTTTTTTAATTTTACTCCCACCCTTTCCCATCTGTTCACAATTAATAAAATTTGTTCATATTTCTTTTACGATCTGCTCAAACTTTCTCCATAATTTGTGGATATACTTATTTTTGTAAAGAGCTAAACGCTTACAAACTTTTTTTCATAATATCAGCCGTCGGGTGCAGACCTGGCGGCTTCCTCCCTTTTATAGGGAGTTTTCCCATTTCTCACAAAAACGATCTATGCTCTCCTCTCTTCAAAAGAACTCTCCCCTCCCTGCATGCATAGTATATAACAAAAAAAGGATCTCGCCTATGTCTGATAAGATCCTATGGATGCAGTGGCAGCAGAAACCAAACAAAAAGCCCCGGCCCTGGGGACCTCCCCCACCGCCGGGACCGCCTATGCCTCCGCCGCCCGGGCCTTGGAGGCCGCCTGTTCCTCCGCCTCCTCCCAGCCCCCATCCCCCCAGACCTCCTATGCCTCCGCCTCCCGGGCCTCCGGGCAGACCACCCATGCCTCCCGGGCCTCCGGGCAGACCA
>CAJUSS010000077.1:13715-16977 GCA_910588895.1 uncultured Lachnospiraceae bacterium | reverse complement strand
ATAGCCCGCGGCCAGGATCTTCATCATATCCGCGCTCAAGGCCACCAGCTCTGCCGTGTCCGTAAAGATCGCCAGCTCTGCCGTGTCCGTAAAGATCGCCATCAGATGACGCCCCCACAGCAGGATCAGGCCGGTGATCAGCGCGGAGGTGCCTGCCGCGATCAAGGTCCCTTCCTTTGCGCCCCGGTGTACCCGGTCATATTGTTTCGCTCCCACGTTCTGCCCGGCAAAGGTGGTCATGGCCGTGCCGAAGGAGAAATTCGGCATCACGGCGAACCCGTCCACCCGCATGATGATCACATTAGCCGCGATCACCAGGTTGCCGAAGCTGTTGGTCAGGGACTGGACCACTACCATAGCCAGGGAAAAGATCGCCTGGGTCACACCGGATGGCAGCCCTAGGCGCAGGACCATAAAGATATTCTCCTTATCCGGCCGCAGATAGGAAAGCTTTAAGTCAAACAGACTGGTCAGCCGCTTTAGCTTGACCAGGCACAAAAGGGCGGACACCATCTGGGCGATCACCGTCGCCAGGGCCACGCCGGCAACCCCCATATGGAGACCGGCCACGAACCACACATCCAGGATGATGTTCAGCACGGTGGCGATCAGCAGGTAGACCAGGGCGGACAGCGAGTCCCCCAGCCCCCGTAAGATCCCGCAGAACATATTATAATAGGCCACCCCCGCGATCCCCATCAACAATATAAATAAGTAAGAATGGCACCAGTCCAGGATGCTCTCCGGCGTGTTTAAAAGCCGCAGCACCGGACGGATCGCGGCCGCCCCCAGCACCATGAGGAACAGTGAGGATGCGGCCGTCAGCGTGATCGTGCTCCCGATCGTCCGGGACAGCCTCTCCCGGTCCTTCGATCCAAAATACTGGGAGACCATGATACTGGCCCCCATAGCGATCCCCACGAACAACACCAGCAGCAGGTTCAAGATCGGGCTGGCACTCCCCACCGCCGCCAGTGCATCATCACCGACATATCGTCCCACCACGATGTTGTCCACTGTATTATAGAGCTGCTGGGCGATGTTCCCGATCAGCATGGGAACGGTAAATGCCACTATCTTCTTCCATGGCGTCCCCTCTGTCATATCCACCTGTGCAAATAAATGCCGTATTTTTTCAAGCATGGGTATCCCCTCCCCCGATGATGGTCATGCTCTTATCCTAACCCTTCTTCCTGATCTTGTCAACCTATCCGGGGGGGATCCTTCGCAGGTGGAGAAGTATCGGTTACTTTTCACACCTACGCCGATCGTTGTATAGGTGCAGGCGCATGATCGGTCACCCGTCCGCATCCGAAGGCCCGGTCCCCCTTGAGGGGGGATCCGGGCCTCCGGATGCTGGGCGGCTGGCAGACGATAGATCAAAAGACCAGCCGACTAAAACAGCTCTGGGAGGGGCCTGTCACAAAAGGAGCCCCTGGAAAAGCGCGAAAAAGGGACTACCATTTCCTGATAGCCCCTTACATTTACTCGCTTTTTCTGTTTTGGAGGACTCTCGATCTAGTCCTCGACCTTGACGATCTCTCTCTTATTATAAGATCCACAAGCCTTGCACACTCTGTGTGGCATCATCAGAGCGCCGCACTTCGAACACTTCACCAGGTTGGGAGCGCTCATCTTCCAATTTGCCCTGCGGCTATCTCTTCTAGCCTTAGAGGATTTATTCTTTGGGCAGATAGACATGGTTTTACACCTCCTTAAACTATTGACATCCAGATAATAACCGCTAGTGTGCATACACACCAGATAGGGTCTTCATCCAACATATCTCCAGCGATATAGCCTCCGCTCTCGATACGCACTTTTAATATTATACATAGGGGTACTTTTTTTGTCAACCGGTTTTTTGTAAAACGTGGGAGAAAATACCACTATATATAGTTGGCGACCCTGCAGTCCATCCCCTCTTCCGCAATATGGCCGATCAGCCTGCGAAAAAGACGCTGCGCATCACACGCCTACTCTTTCTCGGTCCGGAACTGCTTGAAGATATCCTGGATAGCGGCCATCCTGGGATCAGGCGCGGCGCGGTCGCAGCCGCAATCTTTATCGTTCAGGTTCTGGCCGCAGCGGTCGCATATCCCCTTGCAGTCCTCCCTGCAGAGGACCTTCATCGGAAGGGCCAGCATCAGCTCATTGGCGATGAGCTGTTCCACATCCAGGAGATGGCTCTGGATGTAAGGATGCTCCTCCTTCTCTTCTGCCCCCTCCTCTTCGCCTTGCTCCATGTCCAGCTCCTCTTCGATCGACAGGGCAAAAGGCACCGATACAGGCTCCAGACAGCGGTCGCAGGGCATACGCAGCGTGAGCCTTATGGTCCCCTCCAGACGGAGCTTTTTCTTTTCTGTATGGGTGATGGTGAGCTCTGCCGGCTGTTTTTCCGTTATCGGATAGTCCCCTGTGGGGCCGTGGAACTGCTCCATCTCGATCGGGCAGGCATAGGTCATCGTTTTGCCCAAAACGGCGGACAGTTCAGATAGATCGATCTGCATAACGTTTCACTCCTGCTATCATTATAAGCCTAAAAAGCGTGATCCATACAGATAGTCACAGTAGCGAAAGACCGCCGCTCATCGATCGCGGCGGTCTTATATACCTGTATATCGGATGACCCATCCTGTCCGGAGGGGACATCCAAAAGGGATCGTCATCACTCGGTCAGTCTCTTGGTCTCTCTTGCTATAGCCAGCTCCTCATTGGTGGGGATCAGCATGACCTTTACCTTGGAATCAACCGCGGAAATCACGGCGTTCTTGCCGCGGACATCGTTGGCCGCATCGTCGATCTTTACACCCAGGTAGCCTAAGTAGCTGCAGATCGCCTTCCGGCTGGCCTTATCGTTCTCGCCCACACCTGCGGTAAAGGCGATCGCGTCCACGCCGTTCATAGCGGCTGTGTAAGCACCGATGTACTTTGCCACACGGTAGACGAAGGCCTCTAAAGCCACTTTCGCTAAATGGTTGCCCTCGGACTTGGCTGCCTCGATATCACGGAAATCGCTGGATACGCCGCCGCTCATACCTAAGACACCGGACTTTTTGTTCAGGATGTTCAGGACTTCGTTCACATCCTTGCCCTCTTTGTTGCAGATGAACTGCACCACAGCCGGATCGATATCACCGCTCCTGGTGCCCATGATCAGGCCCTCTAAGGGGGTGAGGCCCATGGAGGTGTCCACACATTTCCTCTTGTATCTGAGGCCCATTATCAATGGAGCGGGACATTATTACATCGAGGCACGCAC
>CAJUSS010000077.1:0-13705 GCA_910588895.1 uncultured Lachnospiraceae bacterium | reverse complement strand
CCGCCGATGGAAGCGGAGATGCTGGCGCCGTTGCCTAAATGACAGACGATCACCTTCGCGTTCGCAGGATCTAAGCCGCCGAACTTGATCGCCTCGCCGGACACGAACATATGGCTGGTGCCGTGAAAGCCGTAGCGGCGGATACCGTACTTGTCATAATACTCGTGGGGGATCGCATACATATAGGCCTTCTCCGGCATCGCCATGCCAAATCCGGTATCCCATACCGCCACATTGGGCTTACTGGGCATAGCGGCCTCGCAGGCCTCGATACCCATCAGGTTCGCCGGGTTGTGCAGAGGTCCTAAGTCGAAGCACTCGCGGATGACCTTCTTCACATCCTCATCCACAACGATGGACTGGCTGTAGGTGGTGCCGCCGTGGAGCACGCGGTGTCCGATCGCGGTGATCTCGTCGGTGCTGGCCACCACGCCATGCTCCTTATCCTGCAGGGCCTCCATGACCATCTGGATCGCCACCTTATGATCGGGCATGGGTTTTTCCACAACAAACTTGTCCTTGCCTGCCGGCTGATGGGTCAGCTTAGAACCCTCGATGCCGATCCTCTCGCATAAGCCTTTCGCGATCACACTCTCATCTGCCATATCGATCAGCTGATATTTCAGGGAGGAACTCCCACAGTTCACTACTAAGATCTTCATGATAGATCTGTTCTCCTTCCGGTCTCTCTTAATTTTAATGGATGATCTGTACGGATCATCTGCGCTCATCTTTTTAAGCGCTGAGGCGGACAGACTCTGTGCTCACAAAGAGCCTCTGCCGCTGCCTTGATGCCCTGAACGTTCACGAGCCATCATTTCACGATCTCGCCGTACACCTCTCTTCCGCAGCCTGCTGCATTGGACTCATCGGTATCGATGTGCATCGCCAGGGCATAGCTGTCGCTGACGCGGACCACCACATCGCCGAACACCAAGCTCCTGCCATCGGTATCCAACTTTACGGAAACGATCTCACCATTGGTCACGCCCAGCTGCTCTGCATCTGCTTTGGTCGCATGGATGTGGCGCTTCGCGGCGATAACGCCCTCTAAGATCTCCACCTCACCCTTGGGACCGATCAGCTTACAGGGCGCGCTGCCTGCCAGGTCGCCGGATTCGCGGACAGGAGCTGCAACGCCGATGGAACGGGCATCGGTCAAGGATAACTCTACCTGGGTCGCGTTGCGGCAGGGCCCTAAGATGGACACGCCCTTTAATTCCTTTTTCGGGCCAACAACCGTCACTCTCTCCTCACAGGCAAACTGCCCGGGCTGGGAAAGGTCCTTCTTCCAGGTCAGCTCATAGCCCTCACCAAACAAAGTGGCCAGGTCTTCCTTAGTTACATGTACGTGACGCGCAGAAGTCTCAACTAAAAATCTCATCGCTCTGATCTCTCCTATCTTTGATAATTGATCTTGACCAACAAAAGTTGGAGTATATCTTTTATTTTATGTGCTTTTCCAGGTTTTTTCAAGACTTGCACAACAATTAATTTGCACTTTTTATAAAACACGTAGGGGATAGCGGCGGTTTGGCAGGGGCAGGGTGGCCTGCCACTATATCATCAAATGGTCAGAAAAAGAAAGAAGCCTTTACGGCTGCTTCGTTTTAGATTATAATGGAGCGCAAAGAAGTCATATGGCTTAGCTAAGGATGCCAAGACTATACAGAGCATTTCAAAAAGGAGCTTTACATGACAAAGATCGCTGGGATCATCGCTGAGTATGATCCATTTCATCTGGGACATCGATATCAGATCCAGGAGACCCGACGGCAAACAGGCGCAGGATACATCGTGGCTGTGATGAGCGGGGACTTTGTGCAGCGTGGAGAGCCCGCGATCTTTGAGAAGTCTCAACGGGTCCGGATGGCGCTGTCCTGCGGGGCGGACCTGGTGCTGGAGCTGCCGGCTCCTTTTGCGGTAGGGAGCGCGGAGGATTTTGCATCGGGCGGGATCTCCCTGCTCCATAAGCTGGGGGCTGTGGATCTGGTCTCCTTTGGCAGTGAATGTGGGACATTAGGGCCCTTGCTGGGAGCGGCCAGGGCCTTGGCCGATGAGTCTGCCCACTTTAAAGATGCTCTAAAGGCACAGCTGCGCCGCGGCCTCTCCTATCCCCAGGCCAGGGCCGCTGCGCTGAAGGCCGGAGGAGTCACAAAAGAGATCCTTCTGGCACTGGACAGCCCTAACAACCTCTTGGGGATCGAATATATAAAAGCGATCCTGCGGCAGAAAAGTTCTATGGAGCCCTTTACCATCAAACGAGACGGCCTGGGCTATCATGATGATCGGCTGCTGCCGAAGGGGGAGGCGGCACGGTTTGCTTCTGCCTCCGCACTCCGCAGGGCGATCTTTGCGCTCTGTCCCACCTCACAAGCCGACCCGCTCCTACTTTCTCCCGGACAGGATCTGACAGGAACATCTTCCTGTACAAGCCAGTATGACCGCTCAGCTCAGATGCGGTCTGACCGGACCGGCTGCTCATCTCTGCTGTCCTCCCAGATCTTAGAGCAGCTGCCTCCGGATCTCCATCCGCTGTATACATCCGGCAAGCTGCTCCCGATCCATCCGGATGACGGTTCCTCCATCTTAAATTACCGGATCTTATCCTGCATACAGGAGAAGATCCCCTTTGAGGACTTTTCCGATATCTCGCCGGAGCTGGCCGGACGGATCCGTGAGCTCTGCGGCCGCCCCAGATCTTTTTCAGAACAGATCATGGGGTTAAAGACGAAGCAATACACCTATACCCGCATCAGCCGCGGGCTGCTCCACCTGCTCTTGCGCATCCGGAAGGAAGATATGGAGATGTACCGCCAGTCCGGCTACTGCTCCTATGCCCGGATACTGGGCTTCAAGCGCTCCGCCGCGCCCCTGCTGCGGGCCATCAAGGAAAAGAGCACCATCCCGCTGATCGCCAAGGCCGCCGACGCGCCAAAGCTCCTTTCCCCACAAGCCCGCAGGTTGTGGGACCAGGATATCTACTGCTCCCATGTCTATCACGGCCTGGTACAGCAGCGATACAAGATCACGCTGACAGATGAGTACCGGCGGCCGGTCCTGGTGCTGTAGAGGCCCTGGACCTTTCCGGCGCGATGCTTTATGCCTTGGCCAAGAGCATCCATGTCGGTCAAGGCAGCATATCC
The DNA here is from genome assembly GCA_910588895.1 of uncultured Lachnospiraceae bacterium. Lineage (GTDB taxonomy): Bacteria > Bacillota > Clostridia > Lachnospirales > Lachnospiraceae > Caccovicinus. The sequence goes on along the minus strand of CAJUSS010000077.1, from coordinate 10,559 downwards.
ACGCACAAAAGGAGCTGCCGCAAAACAGCTGCTATATACAAGATAAGGCGTTTAGATCACAAAGACCGCGTCCATAGCTTGTGTATAAGCTGCATTTTGCGACAGCTCCTCTTTTATGCACATATGATGTTTATGGATCAGCGCCGCTAAAACGCCGCCAGTCTTAGATAGGCTGCCCCATACCATGTCCCGATCAGTTCTTTTTCCTTCCCAGGATGCGCAGCAGATAGACGAACAGATTGATAAAATCAAGGTACAGCGCCAGCGCCGAGAAGATCGATGCCTTGGAGAGCATCACGTCGTCATGGCTGTAGTAGGCATAATATTCTTTGATCTTATGGGTATCATATGCCGTATACCCTAAGAACAGGAAGATCCCGATCGTGCAGGCGATCATCTCGAACTGGCTCAGGTTGATGAACATGGACAACAGCCAGAAGCCTGCCAGAAAGATCAGCCCTGCCGTCATGAACGGAAGGAACTTGCTGAAATCTAAGTTCATGAAACGTCCCATCGCCGCCATGATCCCAAAGAACAAAGCCGTGGCGCCAAAGACCAGCACCATGGATGCCAGATCAAAGAGCAGGAAATACAGAGAGAACACGATCCCGTTCAATGCCGCATAGACAAAGAACAGAGCTCTGGCCGTCCCCACACCGATCTTCTGGATCCTGGCCGTCATGTAAAGGACCGTGCCCAGCTCCGCAAAGAGCAGGACATAATGCCAGCCCGGGATAAAGGTGACCAGCGCGATCCATCCCGTCATATACCCTGAGATCGCGACCAAAAAGGTGGTCAGCAATCCCGCGAACATCCACCCAAAGGTCCTGGACGTATAAGCACCAAGGCTTATCGCCGGTGCATGGACGCTCTGTCCCTGTGGATACATACCCATCCAGTCATCATTCATAACGAAAACCTCCTTCATAAATATCCTATCGCTCTGGCTCTCATGCACAAAACCTCCTATGCACCTCCAGCCATAGATAGCAAGTGACAGACAACTTCACGCCTTGGCGTTCCGTTATCCTTCATTATACATCCTCGCTCTCCCAAAAGCAACTAGAACATTCTTATATATTTCTAAACATTTCCAAGAGCTGGCCGGTCATCTAACAAAAGCCTGGCCAAGGTAGGCTCCACCTCCCAAAACTCCAGGATCCTTTTGATCTTTGCCTCATTGTCCTTGGGCTTTTCCTGCCTCACGGCCCGGATCAGGATGTTCTTGGGCGTGTGCTCCATATCGATGAACTCCAGCACCTGGGTCCGATAGCCGGCGTGCTCCAAAAGCTCCGCCCTAAGACCGTCGGTATACAGCGCGGCGATCCGCTCTTTTAAAAGTCCGTAGTGGAGGATGGGCTCCATCAGCTCATTTTTCATCTGCCGGTTCCATTCATGCTGGCAGCAGGGGACCGATAAGATCACCTTCGCTCTCCAGGCTACTGCCTTGGCCAGGGCGTAGTCGGTGGCCGTGTCACAGGCATGGAGGGTCACCACCATATCCACATGGTCCACGCCCTCATAGGAAGCGATATCCCCATGATAGAACTGCAGATGGTCAAAGCCGTACTTCTGGCTCAAACGGTTACAGTGGTCGATCACCTCCTGCTTTAGATCCAGCCCGATCACACGGACCGGATAGCTTTTGACCGCCGTCAGGTAATAGTACAGGGCAAAGGTCAGATAGGATTTCCCGCAGCCGAAATCGATGATCACATTTTCTTGGTCCTTCGAGAGCTGGGGCAGGATATCCTGGATAAATTCCAGGAACCGGTTGATCTGGCGGAACTTATCATACTTGGCCCGGACTACCTTTCCCGTCTCCGTCATCACGCCTAGATCTTGCAGGAACGGTACCGGATGGCCCTCCTGCAGGATGTAGGCTTTCCTTCGGTCGTGGGACAGACGCTCTGCAAGCTGCATGTCTCTGGCCAGTCGTATCGCAGACGATCGTGCGTCTTCTGCCGATCCCAGCACCATCCCTTCTGCCGGCATGGTCACCTCAGTCTTTTTCATGCCTTCCGGCATGGTCTGTCCAGTCTTTCCCATACCCGTTCCGGTCTGCCCTATCCCAGCCGCATACTCTCCTGCCATCCCCGTCATCTCAGCCGTCCCCGCAGTTCTCCCCGCCTGGATCTTCCGTTTCCTCTTGACCGTGACCTTCCCCTTCTTGCTCACCAGTACCTGGCCCCAGCCCTTTTCCGACCAGATCTCACATCGGCCAAAGTCATCCTGCAAAAGCACTGCCAGCTCCTCTGCTGCGGCTGCGGCGGAAAGGTTCTTGTGGAACACCTGCTTCCCGATAAATTCCTCCACCTGAAAAATTAGCTGCCCCTTTACGAGCAGCGGACGTACCTTCGCCTTCTGATGCTTTTTTCTATCCTTCGGATCGCTGAACAAAAGCTGGAGCAGCTCTTTATCCAGATACTCCCGCAAGGCCTGCTCCAGCTCTCTCCTATCTTTTTCTCCCATGCGGCCTCCAACATCCCTATCTCATGCCCATCTACTGTAACGGCGGTCCCATCTCCTCCTCGACCCATGCCTCCCGCAAAAGCTCCGGATAGACCGAAAGGTGGGCATGATCGTTAAACCGCTCCAGCGTGAACCTCCTGCTGGACGGATGCCATTCTAATTCCGTGATGCTGCAATTTTCCAGCCTGCTGCCCAATGTCCTCCATTTCGACAGATCCAGCCCCATATAGTGGGCTACCATGCTGCGGATCACGCCTCCGTGGGTCACCACTGCCACCTTCTGGTAGCCGCTCTCCGCGATCTGCCGGAACACCGGGATCACCCGGCGCACCACATCCCCTGCGCTCTCCCCGCCGGGATAGGGGATATCATATTCCATCTTCTGCTGCTCGGCTTTAAAGTCCGCAAACTTCACTGCGATCTGCGCATCGCTCAGCCCCTCCATCTCCCCGTAGGAGATCTCCCTGAGCTCCGGGTACATAAAATGCTCCACATTCCAGTAATAATTGGCGATCTGCGCCGTCTGGATCGCCCGTTTTAAACCGCTGGAATAGACCACCTGTATCCCATCCTGGGCCGTGCGCTGCCCTAAAAGGACTGACTGCTGATAACCGGCTTCGCTTAAGTCCACATCTACATTGCACAGCTTGCTGCATTGACGCCCATGGCGGATCAAATATAGTCTCATACCCGCCCCCGTCTAATTCTTGAAACTGTGGATGGGCGCTGGGATCCGCCCGCCTCTTGTGACAAACCGCTCACAGGAAAATGGATTCACAGCCATGACCGGCCCAAAGCCTAAAAGCCCGCCAAACTCCACCGTATCGCCCACACTCTTTCCGACCGCCGGGATCAGACGGACCGCTGTGGTCTTCTGGTTCACCATGCCGATCGCCGCCTCGTCCGCGATGATCCCCGCGATCGAGGAGGCCGGGGTATCCCCCGGGACAGCGATCATATCCAGCCCTACCGAACAGACACAGGTCATGGCCTCCAGCTTTTCCAAGGTCAGAGCGCCTGCGTTCACCGCATCGATCATCCCCTGGTCCTCGCTGACCGGGATGAAAGCTCCGCTAAGTCCCCCTACATAAGAGGAGGCCATCACGCCGCCCTTTTTCACCTGGTCGTTCAGCATAGCCAGAGCAGCCGTGGTCCCCGGTGCGCCTACCCGCTCCAGACCGATCTCCTGCAAGATCTCCGCCACGCTGTCCCCCACCGCCGGGGTGGGCGCCAGAGAAAGATCGATGATCCCAAAGGGCACGCCCAACCGCTTGGAGGCCTCCTGGGCCACCAGCTGTCCGATCCGTGTGATCTTAAAAGCCGTCTTTTTGATCGTCTCGCACAGCACCTCAAAATCCTTCCCTCTGGCCCTCTCTAAGGCCACCTTCACCACACCGGGGCCGCTGACGCCTACATTGATGACCCCGTCCGCCTCGGTCACGCCGTGAAAGGCGCCTGCCATGAAAGGATTGTCATCCGGCGCGTTGCAAAATACCACCAGCTTTGTGCAGCCGAAGGAATCCCGCTCTTTTGTGGCCTGGGCCGTCTCCTTGATGATCCGGCCCATCAGCTCCACTGCGTCCATGTTCAGCCCGCACTTGGTGGAACCCACATTGACCGAGCTGCAGACCCGCTCAGTCTGGGCTAACGCCTGGGGGATCGAGCAGATCAGATCCTTCTCGGCCCTGGTCATCCCCTTGCTCACCAGAGCGGAATAGCCGCCGATAAAATTGACCCCTACCTCCCCCGCCGCCTTGTCCAAGGTCCGGGCGATCGTCACAAAATCCTCCGGGCACTTGCAGGCGGACGCGCCCACCAATGCGATCGGTGTGACCGAGATCCTCTTGTTCACGATCGGGATCCCGAAATCCCGTTCGATCGCCTGGCCTGTAGCCACCAGATCCTTTGCCATCCCGGTGATCTTTGCATATATCTTTTCATTGACCGCGCCAAGATCTGGATCTGCGCAATCCAACAGGCTGATGCCCATGGTGATGGTGCGCACATCCAGATTCTCATGCTCGATCATGGTATTTGTCTCATTCACTTCATATATATTGATCATATCTGTCCTCTTGCTCGTTCTCTCGTCGACTTAGACTGTGCTATATCCGGTGCATCTTGGTAAATATCGCTTCTCTCTGGCATTTGACCTTAACGCCGATCGACTCCCCGATCGTCTCCAGACCGCCAGAGATCTCCTCGAAGGGTTTTGTGGCCTTCGCGATATCGGCGATCATCATCATATTAAAATAATCCTGCACGATCGTCTGGGAGATGTCCAGGATGTTCACGCCTGTCTCCGCCAGATATGTGCATACCTTTGCGATGATCCCCACTGTATCTTTTCCAACTACGGTAATGATGACCTTATCCATGTCCTTACTCCTTATCACCTTTGCTCTTATCGTCTCTGCTCTTATCGTCTCCGGCCTCTCTCAGACCGTCACGATCTCCGACATCCTGTCCCGGCCTGCCACAGCGATCGAGAAGTCCTTGGCGCCGTAGGGATTGTCCCCCTGGGCGATCTCCAGACAGACCGTCTCATAGGCCAGCTCTTCATAATTATTTTCCTTGCTCAGATGGCCCAAAAAAACCTTCTTCAGCTGATCGTGGAGGATACAGCTCAGCAGCCTGCCGCAGGATTCATTGGACAGATGGCCGTGGTCCCCTAAGATCCTCCTCTTCAGATAATAAGGATAAGGACCGGCCTCCAGCATCCGCACATCATGGTTCGACTCGATCAGCAGGGCATCCAGCTCTAAGAGATGGTCGATGATATACTGGTCAAAATGCCCCATATCGGTAGCTACCGCCACAGAGCTCCTCCCATCCTGTACCCGATAGGCCACCGGATCGGCTGCATCGTGATCGATATGGAAGGGCTTCACCTTAAGATCACCTATGGCAAAGTCCACGTCCGGGAGGACCGGTCTTAAAAGCCCCTTGGGGTACTCTCCTAACGATGTGTTCGCCCCGATCTCCTCTAATGTGGCCTTTGTACCAAAGACAGGCACCGGATGCTTCCTGGTGAACACGCCCAAACCCTTGATATGGTCCGAATGTTCATGGGTGATGAAGATCCCATCCAACTCGCTCCCCTTCACCCCGATCTCGTTCAGCCCCTGCTCGATCCGCTTGTTGCTGATCCCCGCATCGACCAGGATATGGGTCCTTTCCGAACCGATATAGATACAATTGCCGCTGCTGCCGCTGGCGATGCTCACAAATCTCATCCTTAATGTCCCTGCCCTCTGCTATCGATCTTCTGTAAACTGATGACCGGACTATCCTACCATAAGATACCTGTATTTGCAAGAGAATATAGCTTTATTTTTCCAACAGCCAATCTAGGACAAACTTCTGCCGGATCCCATTATGGGAGGCAGGCGGATCGTTGTCCATCACCAGCAGATACTTCGGGTTGTGATCTGGGATGGAGTCCAGCGACGCCAGCTCCCGGGTCAGCGTCCTCTCCTCCCGTACCGTCAACGCTACCTGGTAATATTCGATATTGCCGTCACAGTCTTGCGCCACAAAATCTACTTCGGCAGGACCGATCTTCCCGATATATACCTGATATCCCCGGCGCAGCAGCTCCAAAAAAACGACATTCTCCAAAATATGCCCCTGATCCACATTGCGGGTGCCCAATAGATAATAGCGCAGGCCGATATCTGCCAGATAGTACTTATCCAAAAGCCGCAGATACTCCTTGCCCTTAATGTCGAACCGGCCCACCTTGTACATCAGCAGACTGTCCGTGATGCCCTCCAGATAGTTTTCCACGGTACGGCTGGCGATCTTCCGCCCGGCGCTGGTCATCGCATCCGCGATCTTCTTGGCCGAGCAGGTATTTCCAATGTTGTCAAACAGGAAACGGATCACACTTTTCAACATGGCTGGGTCCTGGATGCGCCGGCGTTCCACAATATCATTCAGGACGACTGTGTTGTAAAGGCCATCCAGATAGGTGTGGATCTGCTTTCTAGATCTCAGCCCGACGGTGTAGGGAAAAGAGCTGTTGTAGATATAGTCACGGTACAGATCTTCTTTACTTTGAAAGTCCTGCCGCCGGATAGGCGGCATGTGTTCAGGTATGCCAAGTGCGCCCGCCAGACTTTTCTGTGTGGTGGTGCGTCCGCTGTCGGGCGCATGAAGGTTACTTCTTGGATCCGTGAAGGCGCTGACATACTCCGCAAAGGAGAGGGGGAGCATTTTCAGCTCCACATAACGGCCAGAGAGCAGGGTAGCCAGCTCCCCGGACATAAAGTAGGCGTTGGAGCCAGTGATGTAGACATCCGCATTTTTCTGGACAAATAAACTGTCCACCGCTTTCTCGTAGTGGGCGACATGTTGGATCTCGTCCAGAAAGATATGATTCATCTTCCCAGGCACCATCCGACCTTTGACATGTTCGTACAGCTCTTTATAGCCGCACAACGGCTCGTTGTCCACATCTTCGAAATTGATGGCAATGATCTGCTCTGGGGCCACACCACAGGACAGCAAATGCTCCTGGAATAACTCAAACAAAGTGGATTTCCCGCACCGCCGGATGCCGGTGATCACCTTGATGATCTGCTGCTCTTTCCATTCGATCAAAAAGTTCAAGTATCCCGCTCGTTGGATCAGCATATCTTTCACCTCATTTTATACTGCCATAAGCATAGCATATGATCCACACTGTCGTCAATAGTTTTGATCCTATGTCAAACTATCTCTGATCATCCACAAAGTTTGATCTTGCTTTTCGTGGGAGGCGATCAAACGATGACCCGTAGATCCTCTTTTTTCATCCGTTCTGCCCTGACTATGGAAAAAGTCCCTCGCCTTACGGCGAAGGACTAGGCTTTCGACCCGACCATTTCTATACCGCATACCGGTCAGCGGTAAACTTTCCTTGTGATCATATTCTAGCAAATGTCCGTCAAAATGTCAATCTGCATTTGTAAAAATCTTCCTTTATGTTTGTTCAAAGGTTACTTTTCACAGGTTGGCCAACAGGTCCGCTGCGGAAGGGGCATGGATGTGAATAGTAACGTTCAAAGGTATCCGTTCCGATACCCTGAACGGGTACGGCATCCAGCCATTGGAGATCGCTATGCGATGGGCCGGATGCTTGCGGCCACAGCGTTTTGCCCAAAGGGCACGATGTACCTAAAAGGCACGATGTACCTAAAAGGCACGATGTACCCAGGGGGTATGATATCGTACGGTCAGCGCGGTGGATACCCGAGGGATAGACTCTGCCCAAGGGGCAGACCCCGCGCAGACCTATCTGAGCGGTTACGTTCAAAGGCACCCACTCTCCGTCCTCCACAAGCGGATCCATGCACAGATACATTCTTGGGACGGGCCCTTACAGATGTCCTTTCAATGTGCGATCAACTCCGCCCGGTTACGATCAAAGGTCCCGCAGCGCTTTTTCAAAATAACGAAACGCGATGTTCAGCATAGCCTCCTCTTCTTCATCTAATTCCTTCGCATGCGCATCGGCTCGGTACTGGTTGATCAGGTCGAAAAAGTTCTGGAACTTTGCCTTATCAACAAATAAGCTCGCATAATCTTTCCAATCTTTACAGATCAACGCTTTCAGCTGGTTAAAATAAACCTCCTGCATCGCACTCTTCAGATCCAATGCCCGTATCTTCTTTTCCTGCGTCGGATCCTTACAGGTGCCCTTTAAATGCGCGATCAGCTCCTCTTTTGCCTTACCTCCAAATTTACAGACATATTGGGTCCGGATGATCTCCCGCAGCTTGATCTCGATATCATTTCGCCGGATGCTGATGCGTGTACGCTTCTCGCTCCAGGAGTCCAGGATCTTTTCATGATGATATTTTTCCTTCAGGTACTGGGAGACCGACCGGATCCGCACATGATAATCCCCCTCCGCCTTCTGGATCAGGCAATAGCCCAGCAGATGGGACACCGTGCTCTCCCCAAGCGTAAGACGGCGGACAAAGGCATCGCTGCCATCCAGCGCCAAGATCTTTAGAAGCTCATATTCTGTCGGATAGAAATCCTGGAGGACGCCCAAGATCTGCTCGATGACACTCATCATCTGGGCTCGATATTCCTCCGAATGCTTTTCATAGCTGAACTTCGACACTGTATAGGGCCTGATCTCTCCCCTTTCTAAAACCTCCATATTGATCCGGCTACAGACCTGCCGGATCAGGAATGGATGCCCGCCATAGTCGTTCGTCAGCCCCGCAAAGATCTCCTCTTCAAAGCGCAGCCCCACATACTTACCGATATCCGAGACCATCCTCTTCACATCTTTATAGTCGAACAAGGTGATATACTGCGGGGTCAGGCTGCTAAATATCGGATTGTCGACCTCATCGATCTTAGCAAGTTCCACACATTTAGGGTTCACACCTGTGATCACAAAGGATAACAGCCGGCTGTTGGTCTGAAAGACCGATCGGATCGCCTGCCAGAAAAACAGCGCGTCCTTTCCATCGCGCCAATACTCGGACGGCGACGTCGTATAGCCGATCTGTTCGATCTCATCAAAGATGAGCAGGATACGGGTATCATCCAGATGATGGTAAAGGCTGGTCAGATCCTCCTCAAAGCTGATGGAGGCATTTTGCTCCTCGTACCTGGCAGGATCCTCATCGAGAAGGACTCCCGAAGGGATAGATGGCACCGTGTCCGCATCCCCACTGCTATACTTTTTAAAGATCTCCCGGACGATCTGCTGTAAAAAGAGATTCCAGCGCTTGTGATGGTATTTCGTACAATCCATATAGACCACCACGCCATTGCTCTGCTCCACCCGCAGACGCAGCAGATTGAGGATCGACGTCTTCCCTATACGGCGCAGGCCAAACAATCCCCCATGCTCGCCCTGGCGGTATTTCCCATAAAGCTCCGCGATCAGATCCGCCCGGTCACGCCCAAAGAAAAGGTTCTCATCCTTTAACGGCGATGCGATCCCAAACAGATCACGCTCATATAAAAAGGTACGCAGACGTCCCTGCAGCATCTCATCATCCAAGCCCTGCTGGAGTTCCTCATAAGAAAACGGGACGATAAGGCGGGAATCCGGGTTCTTTATACGGTCTTCTTTGATGATCTCCTCGATATCATCCTGGCTGTCGATGAGAAAACAGGTGACCTTATCCAAACGGTTCTTGAACTCCTGCTGTGTAGACAAAAGGTAGTCGATAAAATCCTTTGTCCGGCTTTTAAAACGCTCCAGTGAGTCGCTGCAGCAGAGGATCAGCACCTCGTCTCCCAGGTTATAGAGCTGCTTCAGTTTCTCAACTGGTTTAAAAAAATGAAATGCGTAGTTCGTGCTCTTGAATCGCTGCTCTCGGGAAAAAGAGATCAGACCATACTCAGAAAATCTCCTCGCCGCCATCTGCGCTCCTGATGTGCCGCAAAGCTGGAGCTCTCCGCTGCTCGCCAGATCGACGATCCCGGTCTTATCCTTTGGCGATACCAGGCCTTCATATCCATATCTTGACATCGTATCAGAACCACCTTTCCTGCTTTATCTTTTGGTCAGAGGACACGCCATCCGAGATCGGAGGGAGCGGTCAGGGCGGGATGGCGTTCTTCTGGGTGTAAGATCTATGTATGCGTCTTTATAAAATATTTTACGCTTTTGTGGGGAAATGTCAATGATGGGAGGATATCAGGGGAGAAAAAGTAAATCTCCAAATTAAATGCACCCCCTATCCGTCTTACCCATTGCATTTACTATAAGGATCCTGTATGATCCTTATCATCCATATCTGAGATGAATGATAAGGAGGAGACCATCATGAAGATACCGATCACGAACGGACGGATACAGTTCTCCGCATAGGAGTTGCTGATGGAACAGTTCCCCTAGAGAAGCGGTCTCTCGCGAACAAGCCGTTCTTTTTTCTTCTGCTCCGGGGAAAGGCCGTCCAGTTCCTTTTCCTTGCGGGATAATGGGATGCCCAGTCCAAACTTCTGATGGATGAGCCATGCGATCGTGGAAGCAGACACAAGGGAATGCATGACCGGGGGATGGGGCACCGGGGACTTCTCCATATAAGGCGTTCCGTTTTTGCGGCATGCCCTGCATTCATAAGTTTCCC
>CAJUSS010000076.1 GCA_910588895.1 uncultured Lachnospiraceae bacterium | reverse complement strand
GTAGAAGGATCTACCTCCTTCACGGCTACTCCCCCCTGTGTGATGACCGCTTCTTTATAGTCGCGCAGCCCGGTGATGGTAAAGGGCAGCGCCTTTAAAAGCCTGGCAAGGCTTTTTCTTTCTTCTCTGGTGATCTTGTTGACCGGCTTTTCCGGGTCGATCCTGCTCCTTGCGACCGCCATCCCGATCAGCCTGGCCGGTAGCAGGCGGGACAGGGAGTTTTTGAACTGTCGGTTCTTCTCTTCCTTAAAATCCTTTTGGATCCTCTCGTCCAGCTGCTCTATGCTCAGCGCCGGCTTCAGATCCAGGGACAAGGTGAGCGGCCCCTTCTTAAGCTCCTTTGCCACATAGCTGCTGGCGGAAAGGATCACCGGCCCGCTGACCCCGAAATGGGTAAAGAGCATCTCCCCGAAAGCTGTGTACAGCTCCTTTTCTCCTCTGCAGACAGAGGCCCGGATATTCTTCAAGGTCAGGCCCTGGAGGGCTTTCCCATCCTCCTCCAAGATCTCTATCGGCGTGAGGGCGGGCAAGAGCTCCGTGACCTGATGGCCGGCTTCCCTGGCCCACCGAAAGCCGTCTCCTGTGGAGCCTGTAGAGGGATAGGAAAGGCCTCCCGTGGCAACGATCACCGCATCCGCCAAGACCCTGCGCTCTCTGGCGCCAGCTCCCTTCGCCTTGAGCCGGACCCCTTCACAGCGGCCCTCCCGGATGACCAGCCCTCCGATCTCCTGCCTCAGGCAGACCTTGACAGAAACGGCTTTTAATGCCCGTTCCAGTGCAGCGGTCACATCGGAGGCTCTGTCCGATACCGGAAAGACCCGGCCGCCCCGCTCGATCTTTAAGGGACATCCGTACCGCTCTAAAAGCTCCATCATATCCTGGTTGTTAAAATGATGGAAGCTGCTGTACAGAAAACGGCTGTTGGTCACGACATTTTGTAAAAATCCGTCCATATCGCTGGCATTGGTCACATTGCAGCGGCCTTTTCCAGTGATATACAGCTTTTTCCCCAGCTTTTCATTCTTCTCATATAAGACCACTTCATGGCCTGCCATCCCGGCGGAGATGGCCGCCAGCATCCCGGCCGCCCCTCCGCCTGCAACGATCACCTTGCTCATATATCCCCTATCGGTCCCGGATGCGCTCGTCTGCTCAGACTTATTTCTCTTTCTTCGCCTTCCTGACCTCTTTGATCTTCTTCTCTAAGGCCTCCACAACGGTGCGGACCACCTTGACCCGGGCGTAGTATTTATCATTGCCCTCCACTACGATCCAGGGCGCGTAGGTGGTGGAGGTACGGACCAGCATCTCATTGACCGCCTCCTCGTAAAGGTCCCATTTCTCACGGTTCCTCCAGTCCTCGTCGGTGATCTTCCACTGCTTCGCAGGGTTCTCCATCCGCTCCTTGAACCGCCGCTCCTGCTCATCCTTATCGATGTGGAGCCAGAATTTTAATACAACGGCGCCGGAATTCGCCATATGGGCTTCCATCTCATTGATCTCCTGGTAAGCCCGCTTCCACTCTTCCTCCGTGCAGAAGCCCTCGATCCGCTCTACCATCACCCGGCCGTACCAGGTGCGGTCAAAGATGGCCACATGGCCGGCCTTGGGCACATTGTTCCAGAAGCGCCACAGATAATGATGGACTTTCTCGATATCGTTTGGCGAGGCGGTAGGGTTCACCTGGTAGCCTCTCGGGTCCATGCGGCTGGTGAGGCGACGGATCGCGCCGCCCTTTCCGCCCGCGTCCCAGCCCTCAAAGCCGATGACCACCGGGATCCGCAGACGGTAGAGCTCGCTGTGCAAGATCTCTAACCGCTTCTGGAGCTCGTTCAGCTCCTTCTTATAGCGGGTCTGGGTCAGTTTCTTGGAAAGGTCGATCCCGGAAAGGACTCCGTTCTTATAACGGTCGGAGGGGATGGTCTTGGCTACGGTCCTGGCCGGGCCCTCCTTCTCCTCGCTCCTCTTCGCCAGCTCATACTCCAGACGGCTGGTGACCGCGGACATGATCTTCATGGCCGCATAGTTCTTATCCGTGGCTTCGATGATGGTCCAGGGCGCATATTCTGTATCGGTCCGCTCCAGCATCTCCTCATTGATCTGCAGGTAACGATCGTATTCCTTGTTCCGCTGCCGATCGGAGTCGCTGACACGCCACGCCGTCTCCTTGGATGCGGACAGCCTTTTATAGCGCTTCTTCTGCTCCTCCTTGGAGATGTAGAGGAACAGTTTGATGATCACGGTGCCGTCGTCGGTCAGCTGCCGCTCAAAGGACAGGATATCCTGGAAGGCGCTGAGGAGCTCCGTCTCCCGGGTCAGACCGTCAAAACGGTCCACCTGTACCCGCCTGTACCAGCTGCGGTCAAAGATCGCGATGCGCCCTTTCGCCGGTGTCCTGGTCCAGTAGCTCCACAGGAAGGGTCTGAACTGCTCTTCCTCTGTGGGGCGGTTGCTGGTGTAGACCGAGAACCCTCTGGGATCCATCGCCTGGATCAGGCGGTTGATCTGGATGCCCTTCCCGGCAGCTCCCATCCCCTCAAATAAGATCATCACCGGGATCTTCGCTTCCTTACAGCTCCTCTGCAAGACTCCCAGCTTTGCCTCCATCTCTTCCATAGCGGCTTTGTATACATCCTTGTCCACACCTACCGACAGATCGATCTTCTCTAACATATGCTCCTCCTTCCGATCTTCTAGACGGGATCTGCTCACACAGGTCTTTCCTCTAGTTTTGCCACGAACTTTCTGCTTCTTTCATCATAGCACAAAATGACAGAAAGTGGAAGAGAGGCAGCAAAAAAAAATAGAAAGATCGCCTTCGATGTTACGATCCGCACCCGCACCAGGAGAGTCCTGTCGCAGAGACAGGCCACAGATAGGCCGCTCCGTGAGGGGCCTGTCTGGGCATCACCGCGCTCCCGCTCCAAAAGATCGGTACAGGAGATATCACTTACATCTCGGCCATGACGAAGATATCGTAGATCGCCTTGATGGCGGCCTCGAAGTCCGCGTTCTTTACACCGATGATGATATTTAATTCGCTAGATCCCTGGTCGATCATCTTTACGTTGATCCTGGCGTGGGCCAGAGCGGAGAAGATACGGCCGGCGGTGCCCCGGGAGGCCTTCATGCCGCGCCCCACCACGGCGATCAGCGCCAAGTCGGATTCCATCTCCACAAAATCCGGCTCCACCGCCCGGTGGATCCCGGCGATCACGGACTGCTCATATTCTTCAAATTCAGACTGATGGACCAGCACGGTCATGGTATCGATCCCGGAGGGCATGTGCTCAAAGGAGATGCCGTAGTCCTCAAATACCTGCAGGACCTTCCGGCCGAAGCCTACCTCCGCGTTCATCATGGCTTTTTCAATGTTGATCGAACAGAAGCCCTTTTTCCCGGCGATCCCGGTGATGGTGTAGCGGGGCTTGCGGACCGTGGTCTCCACGATCAGGGTCCCCTTGTCCTCCGGGCGGTTGGTATTGCGGATATTGATCGGGATGCCCTCCTTGCGCACCGGGAAGATCGCATCCTCGTGGAGGACGCCGGCGCCCATGTAGGCCAGCTCCCTCAGCTCCTTGTAGGTGATGGTCTCGATCACCTCCGGCTGCCTGATGATCCGGGGGTCAGCCACTAAAAATCCGGAGACATCGGTCCAGTTCTCGTACATGTCGGCGTGGATCGCCTTTGCCACGATCGAGCCGGTCACGTCGGATCCGCCTCTGGAAAAGGTTTGGATGGTCCCGTCATGCCGGGATCCATAAAAGCCGGGGATGACCGCCCGCTCGATATGCTCTAAGCGCTCGCCCAGCTCCTTATCGGTGCCCTCCGCGTCGAAATTCCCTGCATCGTCGAAGAAGATCACCTCCGCCGCGTCGATAAAGGTGTAGCCCAGATATGCGGCCATGATGATGCCGTTCAGATACTCGCCTCTGGAGGCGGCGTAATCTCTGCCTGCTTTATTAAGGAAATTTTCCTCGATGGAGGCGAACTCCGGGTCTAAGCTCATGTTCACGCCCAGGCCGTCCACGATCTCCTCATAGCGGCCCTTGATCTTCTCTAAGATCTTCTTATAGCTCCGCCCTTCCGAAGCCGCGTCGTAGCACTGGTATAGGAGATCTGTGACCTTTTCATCCTTATCGTTGCGTTTTCCCGGAGCGGAAGGGACCACATACCGCCTTGCCTTGTCCCCGCGGATGATCTCGCCGACCTTTTTGAACTGTCTCGCGCTGGCCAGAGAGCTGCCCCCAAACTTCACAACCTTTTTCATGTTCTTTCACCTCAAGCCCTATGGTTTTTCGGACAGAGAGACTGTGCGCAGGGCAGAGTCCCCGTCCTATCTTGACATGAAGATGATCATATCGCACTTTGGGCGATATGTCAAGAGAAATGTCAAGCCCTCTCACGACATATGCATGAACCTTTTTACACGATCATAATGGAAAGCCAAAGGGCTGCTGTAAGAAACAGATATCTTACAGCAGCCCTTTTCCAGTTTTGCGCGATCGATCCTAAAGCATGTCCAAAGCAGCTTTTTAGCCTGCTCCCGCCTTGGTCTTTTGGCCGGACTACCGGAAATACCGCACCCCGGACTCGAAGAGCTTCATATCCTGCTCCCCGTAGATGTTCATCGCCACTCCTTCTCCGCGGCGCTCGCAGTGGGCCATCTTGCCTAAGATCCGGCCGTCCGGGCTGGTGATGCCTTCGATGGCCATGTAGGAGCCGTTGGGGTTCCAGTACTCGTCCATGGTGGCCTGGCCCTTGTCGTCCACGTACTGGGTGGCCACCTGGCCGTTCGCAAAGAGCTTTTTCAGCCAGGCATCGTTCGCCACGAAGCGCCCTTCCCCGTGGGAGGCGGGGCAGCAGTAGACGCCGCCAAGCTTAGTCCCGGCCAGCCAAGGCGACTTGTTTGTGACCACCTTGGTGTAGACCATCCTGGAGATATGGCGGCCGATCGTGTTCATGGCTAAGGTGGGGTGATCTGCGCTCTGCTGGCAGATGGTCCCTTCCGGCACCAGGCCCAGCTTGATCAATGCCTGGAAGCCGTTGCAGATGCCCAGCATCAGACCGTCCCGCTCATTTAGGAGCTTTTGGACCGCTTCCTTGATCGCCGCGTTCCGGAAGACCGCCGCAAAGAACTTAGCCGATCCTTCAGGCTCGTCGCCTGCGGAAAAGCCGCCGGGGAACATGAGGATCTGGGCTTTCTGGATCTCCTCCTCATAGGCTTTCACCGAATCCCGGATGTCCTGAGCGGAGAGATTCTTGAACACCCTGGTCTTGACCAAAGCGCCTGCCATCTCAAATGCCCTGGCGCTGTCATACTCACAGTTGGTGCCGGGGAACACGGGGATGAAGACCCTGGGCTGCGCCAGCTTATGGCTGCATACGTAGATGCTCTTTTGATCGGCCTCGAACACCTCCTGTGGGACCTGCCTCTGCTCTACGCCGGACCGGGTGGGGAACACGTCCTCCAGCGTGCCGTTCCAGGCCGCAAGGGCTTCCTCTATGGTCAGAGAGGCATCTCCGTGCTCGAAACGGTCGGAGCCGGTGACCTGGCCCACCAGGGTATACGGGATGGACAGCTCTCCGATCTTCTCCTCCGGCACCTCACAGAGGATGGATCCCCAGTCCGCCGCGAACAGCTCTCTCTTGTCCACCGAATGCTCGATCCGCACGCCCAGCTTGTTCCCGAAGGCCATCTTGCTGACCGCCTCCGCCAGGCCGCAACCCTCCAGCGCGTAGGCGGAGACGATCCGTCCTGCCGCGATATCTTTATGGAGCTTTTGATAGCCCTCCATGAGCCCATGAAAGTCCGGCAGACCGTCGCCGTCTTGCTGGAGCTTAAAGACCACCAGCTTGCTGCCTGTCCGCTTTAACTCCGGCGTGATGATGGTCTTTAAGCTGGCCACATCCACCGCAAAGGAGACCAGGGTGGGCGGCACAAAGATCTCTCCGTGCTCCCGGTCGTCAAAGGTGCCGGACATGGAATCCTTCCCGCCGATCGAGGGCAGCCCAAACCCGATCTGGGCCTTATACGCGCCTAAGAGAGCGGAAAACGGCTGGCTCCAGCGTGCGGGATCTGCGGTCATCCTCTGGAAATATTCCTGGAAGGTGAACCGGATCTTGCCGGGATCGCCGCCGGCCGCCACGATCTTGGCCACCGAGGAGACCACCGCATAAACGGCCCCGTGGTAGGGGCTCCAGCTGGACAGATAGGGATCGAAGCCGTAGCTCATCATGGTGACGGTGTCGGTGCGGCCCTTTAACACCGGCAGCTTAGCCACCATGGCCTGGGTCTCGGTGAGCTGGTACTTCCCGCCGTAGGGCATCAGCACGCTGCCCGCGCCGATCGAGCTGTCGAACCGCTCCACCAGGCCTCTCTGGGAGCAGGCCTTTAGAGAAGCCAGCATATCCAGCCATTCCCGGCGCACATCATCCACTTCCTTCCGGGCAAAGAGGCTACCTTCCCTTGAAGGCACCTGCAGAGTGACCTCCGCCTCCTGATGGGCGCCATTGGTATCCAGGAAGGCACGGCTCAGATCCACGATCGTCTTTCCCCGCCAGTGCATCACCAGGCGGGGGCTCTCCGTCACCTTGGCCACAGTGACCGCCTCCAAGTTCTCTTCACCGGCAAAGTCTAAGAACTGCTCCACGTCCTCGGGGGCCACCACCACAGCCATCCGCTCCTGGGATTCGGATATGGCGATCTCTGTGCCGTCTAACCCTGCGTATTTTTTCGGCACCTTGTCTAAGTCGATATCCAGCCCGGCCGCCAGCTCGCCGATCGCCACGGCCACGCCGCCTGCGCCGAAGTCATTGCACTTCTTGATCAGCCTGGATACCTCGGGGCGGCGGAACATCCTCTGGATCTTCCTCTCGGTGGGGGCATTTCCCTTCTGTACCTCCGCGCCGCACACCTCTATGGAAGCTTCTGTGTGGACCTTGGAGGATCCGGTAGCCCCGCCGATCCCGTCCCTTCCGGTGCGGCCGCCCAACAAGATGATGATGTCGCCCGGGTCGGAAGTCGCCCGGATCACCGCTTTTCTGGGCGCCGCCCCCATGACCGCACCGATCTCCATCCGCTTCGCCAGATAGCCCGGATGGTAGATCTCCTTCACATAGCCGGTGGCCAGCCCGATCTGATTCCCGTAGGAGCTGTAGCCTTCCGCCGCCTCGGTCACGATCTTCCGCTGGGGGAGCTTGCCGTGGAGGGTCTCCCCTAAAGGCTTTGTGGGGTCCGCCGCACCGGTCACCCGCATGGCCTGGTACACATAGGTCCTTCCCGATAAGGGATCCCGGATCGCGCCGCCCAGACAGGTAGCCGCGCCGCCGAAGGGCTCGATCTCCGTGGGGTGGTTGTGGGTCTCATTTTTAAAGTTCACCAGCCACTCTTCCGTCACCCCGTCGATCGTCACCGGGACCACGATCGAACAGGCATTGATCTCCTCGGACTCCTCTAAGTCCTCCAGCTTTCCCTCCGCCCGCAGCTTCTTCATGCCCATGAGAGCCAGATCCATCAGGCAAACGAACTTGTCCTTCCGGTCGCCGTAGATCTCTCTCCGGTCCGCCAGATACTGCTCATAGGTCTCCTGGATCGGCTTTTTAAGGTCCCCCTCTGTAAAGGTCACGTTCTTTAATTCCGTGGAAAAGGTGGTGTGCCGGCAATGGTCGGACCAATAGGTATCCAGCACCCGGATCTCCGTCACCGTAGGATCCCGGTCCTCTTCCTTCCTATAATATATCTGGATATGCTGCAGGTCCTTAAAGGTCATCGCCAGGTTCAGGGAATCGTAGAGCTCCTTTAAGGCCCCTTCCTCCATGGCACAAAAACCTGTAAAGACCGCCACATCCTTCGGCGTGTCAAATACAGCGGCCAGTGTCTCCGGCTTTTCGAAAGAAGCCTCCCTGGAATCCACCGGATTGATGCAGAATGCCTTCACCGCCGCCAGCTGCTCATCGGCGACCAGACCGGAGAGCACATAGGTGGTGGCCGAACGGATCACCGGCTCCTCATCTTCTTTTAAGAGCTTCACGCACTGCTCGGCAGAATCCGCCCGCTGGTCGAACTGCCCCGGGAGATATTCCACTGAAAATACCCGGTCTCCCTCCTTTGTCGGAAAGCGCTCTTCATACAGCATATCCACAGGCGGCTCGGAAAAGACCGTGGACAGGGCCCGTCTATAGGTCTCCTCGGACAGATCCTCGATATCGTAACGGATCAGGACACGGACATCTGTCACGCTGTCTATCCCTAAATAGCTCTCGATGCTCTCCTTCAGTTCCTTTGCCCGGACTGCGAAATCCGGTTTCTTTTCTACAAAGATCCGTTTTACGCGCATATAGCTTTTTCCTCCTTATATTCGGTGCTGACCTGCTGGATGGTCAAGTGACTGTATGGTGATGCGGCCTTCCTGGTACCGGTGCGGTCACTCGCCAGATCTTCCTGTGCTCTGCAGCGCGCTCCGTCACAAAGATCGCTGCCGGAGCAGAAAAAAGGACAGATACCGGTCTGCCGGTCATCTGTCCTTATCATAGCACAAGGCTTATAGATTAGTAAAATTAATGTCTTTTATATCATTTATAAGCATAGATCATATATCCATTTTCATGGGCCGCGGCGCTCAGGCTCCTTCCACGTCTGTGTAGTACAGATGCCTGGGAAGCCCATCGGTCATGATAGGGGTCAGCTCCGCCTGGATCAGAGGCTTGATATAGTTCACAAAGGCAGGCGTGACGAAATCCCCTTCTGCATTGATCCACTCCCTGGGCACCTTCTTCTCTACGTTGGCGATCTTGTGGACATCATAGATATCGGTGACGCAGATGTAGGGATCGTCGGAAACGCGCTTTAGGATGATCATCTTGCCGGTCTCTCCTTCATGAGCCGCCTTTACCGCCGCGCCGCCTACCTGGAAGGCCTCGGTGATGTCCACCCTGGACACGATGTGGGAGGCGCACCTCTGCAGGGAGTTGAACTCGATCGCCCGGGTCTTGCAGCCTACCTCCCGGTTGATCTTCTCGGCCAAGTATCTGGCCGTGCCGGTCAGCTGCTTGTGGCCGAAGGCATCCACGAAATCGATCCCGTCGGTGAGCTCGCAGACATATTTCCCGTCCGCGGTGCGCACGCCTTCAGAGACAGCCACCACCACCGACTTTTTCCTCTTATGAAGATCTGCCACCTTCTTCATGAACTGATCCACATCAAAGGAGATCTCCGGCAGGAAGATCATATCCGGTCCGGGACAGTCCTCACACTTGGCAAGGGCAGCCGCGCCGGTGAGCCAGCCCGCGTTCCGGCCCATGATCTCTAAGATGGTCACGTTCTGCTGGTCGTAGACTAAGCCGTCCCGGATCACCTCCTTAGTGATCGCGCCGATATATTTCGCCGCGCTGCCGTAGCCCGGGGTATGGTCGGTGACGGCCAGATCGTTGTCGATCGTCTTAGGCACACCCATAAAACGGATGTGGCTGCCGTTCAGCAGTGCATAGTCGGAAAGCTTCTTGATCGTGTCCATGGAGTCATTTCCGCCGATATAGAAGAAATATTCGATCTCCAGTTTATCTAAGATCGCGAAGATCTTATCGTAAGTCTCCCTGTCCTGGCTGATCTCCGGCAGCTTAAAACGGCAGGAACCCAGATAAGCCGAGGGTGTCCGCTTTAAAAGCTCGATGTCCAGGTCGTTCTTGATATGCTTGTCCAGATCCACATAGCGCTCCTCCAAAAGCCCCTGGATCCCATGGACCATGCCGTAGACCTTCTCTGCCCCCCGGTCCTTGGCGGTCTTGTAGACTCCTACCAGACTGGAATTGATCACTGCTGTAGGTCCCCCAGATTGCCCTACGATCACATTACCGGTAACTGCTCCCATAAGAATATCTCCCTTGTTCTTTTTTGTATACAACAGTTTATATAAGTGTACAAATTTGTCTGTTGTATACATCCTACTATATTTTTGCAAGGCCCGCAAGGTAAACTTATGCCTTTTTCGATTTTTGTATAACCTTCACAAGAGAAAGGCCAAAAAACAGTGAAAATGCCGAAAGATCAAAATGGGCTGCGGTGCGGCTCACAATGGATGCGCGAAAGGGGCTGTTTTGCGGCAGCCCCTTTCATCCTCTATCCCAGATACCTACATCATCCTCTGTCCCAGATGCCGGACATCATTTAATGCCTCCAGCTCACAGATCCCGGTCACCGGATCATATCCGATGGTGGTCACAGACACGTTCGCCACCGAAAGCTCCTCTGGCACCTGATCCTTCAGCAGCCAGGACAGGATACAGCAGATCGTGGCCCCGTGAGAGACTACTGCCACCGCCTCTGCGCTGTCCTCAGCCATGTTGGCCTTCACCGCCTCCATGGCCCTGGCGGACCGGATGAGCACATCCATCTGGCTCTCTCCCTTTGGAGGTGCCCCCTTCACCGGATCTTCCCACCAGGCGGCAAACTCGTTCGGGAAGCGCTGCCGGATCTCCTCCATGGACATGCCCTCCCAGTCCCCGTAGCTGATCTCCTCCAATCCTTTTACCAGGTATAGAGGGATCCCTTGGCTGTCTGCCAGAATCTGAGCTGTCTCTCTGGCTCTCTGCAGGCTGCTGGAAAAGACCCGCGCCACCGGTCGTCCGGCCATGCCCTCCGCCAGACGTCTGGCCTGCTCCCTCCCTGCCTCATTTAAGGGGATATCCCGCATCCCCTGGATCTTACCCGCCCGGTTCCAGTCCGTCTGCCCGTGACGGATCAGGTAGATCTTGCTCATCTGTACTCCTCTCCATCCGGCAGGTCCAGCCCGTCCTTCGCAGCCTGCCCGCCCATGCTCTGGCCATCCATCGTTTTCGTTTGCTCATCCACAGCTTGCCCATAGCCGTCATCCACGCTCAGGGCATCCACAGCCAGCTTCATGATCTCTTTGATATCCCCCGGAGGCATCTGCATCTTTGCCGCCAACTCCTCCACAGTAGCCTCTCTCCCTAACTCCTCTGCCAGGACCCGGGAAACCTCCTGCAGCACATTGACCCTTGCCGCCATTTCCTCCCCCAGCTCCTTTTCCGCCTTCTGTTCCTTCAGGGCCGCGTCCAGACGGGAGACGATCTGCTCCTTTGCTTGTGCCAGAAGATCCCCGCCCTGGTACGCAGAGACGGCCATGGTCAGCGCCAGGTTCGCCTCCTGCACCAGATCGCTCATGGGCAGGCCCTTATCCCGGTAGTCCTTTGCCACCGCCAGCGCCAGGATGAGATGCCCTTCGATCAGCCGGTCTCTTACGCTCAGATCTTTGGAGAGCAAACGGTCCAAAAGAGACTGCCGCTCGTCATCTGTACAGGGAGGGACCTTCTTTAGCTCCTCTAAATATAAGTGATAGTATCCTTCTTCCATGTTCTTTTCCTTTCTGCGTCGTCCCATGTACAGGACGGCACGCTCCTTTTGCCTTATCTAGATCCAGCTCTTATTTATCCATACTCCCGGAGCAGACCATCTGCGGCCTATCTCTGCGATAGGACTCTCTTGCATGGGTGTGGATAGTGACCCCCAGATCCCTTTTTACAAAATATCCTCCTCTTCCATCTTTACAACCTCCCGCCCTCAGTGGTAAAATGATCCTGTATTTATAAGGAGGCCTAATAATGGATATCAATTATGAACTATATAAAGTCTTTTATCACGTCGCCGTCACCCTCAGCTTCTCGGAGGCTTCCAAGCAGCTGTTCATCTCCCAGTCCGCGGTCAGCCAGTCCATCAAGGTGCTGGAGAAAAAGCTGGAACAGGCTCTTTTCATCCGCAGCACCAAGCACGTCCAGCTGACGCCGGAGGGGGAGATCCTCCTAAAGCATGTGGAGCCTGCCGTGAACCTGATCCGCAAGGGGGAGAACCAGCTTTTAGAGGCCAATACCTTGAACGGCGGCCAGCTGCGGATCGGCGCCAGCGACACGATCTGCCGGTATTACCTGGTAGACTATCTGAAGAACTTCCATCTGCTCTATCCCAATGTCCATATCAAGGTGACCAACCAAACCTCCATCGAATGTGCCCGCCTCTTAGAAAACGGCCAGGTGGATCTTATCGTGACCAACTACCCCAATTCCGGTCTGTCCAATACCCAGAACGTGCGGATGATCAATGAATTCCACGATGTCTTCGTGGCCGACCGTTCCCATTTCCCTCCTGCAAGGAAGAAGCTGACCCTCAAGGAGCTCCAGGCCTACCCGATCTTGATGCTGGACAGGAAGAGCACCACCAGCGAGTTCCTGCACAGGATGTTCCAGCGCAGCCAATTAGATCTGGTCCCGGAGATCGAGCTCAGCAGCAATGACCTGCTGATCGACTTAGCCCGCATCGGCCTGGGCGTGGCCTTTGTCCCGGATTTCTGTATCCCCAGAAAGGAGGACCAGCTCTATGTGCTGGACCTTGAAGAAAGCCTCCCGGCCAGACAGATGGTAGTAGCCTACAAAGAGAACATCCCCCTGTCCCAGGCGGCCAGACAGTTTATCGACATGCTCTAGCTACCGCCCTCCCCTCTCCCCTGAGAGGAGGCTCTTTGCCCCTTCCAGAATGCGGCCACCTGCTCCCCCACCCGGCTAAGGTCTGTCCGCCGCCAGTCCGACCACTCTTTCGGGAACAGCGCCTGGTGGTCGGCCTGTAAGAACCGGTCGTCCAAAAGGGCGATCACCCCTTCATCCTCCATGGTGCGGATCACCCGCCCTGCCGCCTGCATCACCTTGTTCATCCCGGGATAGAGATAGGCGTAGGCAAAGCCCGGCTTCCCCTTCCGATCAAAATATCCCCGCAGGATATCCTGCTCCGTACAGACCATGGGAAGACCCGTGCCGATCACCAGCACACCGATCAGCCGCTCTTCTTTCAGATCGATCCCCTCGCCGAAGATCCCACCCATCACACAGAGAGCCACCAGGCTCTCCCTGCGGTACGGCCTCTGCTCCTTCTCTCTGGTCTTCTCTAAAGGATCCTTTGCGGGCCCGAAAGGCATCCCCTCTGTGCCGGCCGAGAACTCCGCCAGGAACGCCTCTCTCTGCTCCTCATCCATACGGCTCTCCTGGCACAGCAGCCGGAAGCCCCCGTTTTCCCGCTCCTCCTCCAGCACTTTTGCCAGTTCTCCCAGATACTGGTAAGAGGGACAGAAGACCATGTAGTTTCCCTGCTTTCCCTTCACGATCTCATGCACATAGCGCGCCGCCTTCTCATAGCCTGCCCGTGTCCTTCTGCTGTAGCGGCTGCTCACGTCCTCCGCCACCAGGAGCAGCCTTTTTTCCTGCCGGAAGGGGGATCCGGCATAGACCGCATACCCCTCCGGCTCCCCGCTCAAAAGCTCCTTATAATACCGGATCGGCAGGAAGGTGGCAGAAAATAAGATCGTCCCGATCCCCTGGTCCATGCAGGCCTTTAAAAGGCCAGAGGGATCGATGCAGAAGAACCGGACCATAAAATCCCCGTCCGGCAGCATCTGGCTGTAGATCTCATAGCCCTCGCCCATCTGCTCAAAGACCCAAAGAAGATCTCGCACCTGAAAGTAAAAGTCCAGCACCAGCTCTCTTTCTCCAAAGTCCGGGTTTTCTTCCATAAAGATCTCCAGCTCCCCGAACATCCCCATCAGCTGCAGGATCAGATGATCCGCATTTTCTAAGATCTGATGATCCGGGCACTCTCGTTTTAAGGCCAGCATGCTCTTATTGCAGCTGTCCAAAAGCCGGAGCAGCCGGGACGGGCGGCCCTGCAGCGCCTTCTTGACGATCCCTTTTACCAACAGGATATCCTCCTTCACCAAAAACGCGCTGTACATCTGTCTTGCCCTGGAGACCAGGTTATGGGCCTCGTCGATCAGGAACAGGTACTCCCCCTTCTTCCCCTCCGCAAAATATCGCTTCAGCCGCACGTTCGGATCAAAGACATAATTGTAATCACAGATGATCCCATCCACCCAGGTGCTGATATCTAAGCCAAACTCAAAGGGACAGACCATAAAGCGTCTGGCATACTCCACCACCTTGTCCCGGGTGATCGCGTTCTCCTGGCAGACGATCGTAAAGACCGCTTCATTGACCCGGTCAAAATGGCCCTTAGCGTAAGGGCAGGAGACCGGGTCGCAGGAAGGCTTTCCCAAAAAACACAGTTTTTCCTTAGCCGTCAGGACCACGGAAGAAAAATAAAGCCCTCCCCTCCGCAGGATATCCAGAGCCTCCACCGCCGCCCGGCCCGTCATCGTCTTCGCCGTCAGATAGAACAGCTTATCCCCATAGCCCTCCCCCATGGCCTTTAAGGCGGGGAACAAGGTGGACAAGGTCTTTCCGATCCCCGTAGCGGCCTGGATGTACAGGTTACGCCCCCGTACGATGGAGCGGTACACGTCCACCGCCAGCTCCCTCTGCCCCTCCCGGTAAGGGTACGGGAAATCCAGGGCCTTCAGGGACTGCTGCCGCCTTTGATGGTGACCAGATAGATACCGGGCCCATTTCATATACCTTCCGATCACATCCCCAAACCAGGCTTCCAACTCCGAAAAGGACTTTTCCTGGCGAAACCGGCGGATCTCCTCCGTCTCGATCTGGCAGTAGGTCAGCTGCAGGCCGATGGAGGAGAGCCCCTTCTCCAGACACCAGAAATAGCCGTAGCACATGGCCTGGGCCAGATGGACGGGCAGCGGATCCTCTAATCGGGTGATGTCCATATACATACACTTGATCTCATCGATCGTCACACCCTCCGGCTCCTCGATCACCCCGTCCGCCCGCCCCTCCACCAGGATGATGAACGCCTCCTCCCGGACCGTATGGCTCATGACGACCTCCGCCCGATAGGTGCTGCCCATCCGTTTCTGGATCTTCCGATGGAGCCTGCTCCCCTCCTGCATCGCCTCCTTCTTCGCCCCGGCTGTCCGCCTGTCATCGATATCTCCGGAGCGCAGCACAAATTCCACCAGATCCCGCACCGAGATGCGGATCTGATACAGCTCTTTTTCTCTGTCCTCTGCCGGGAGCTTCTGCATATCCATCTTGCGCTCCTTTCTGCTGCCGCTATGGGACAGCCTTCCCATCTTTTCTATCATCATAACATAAGACAGCACATTTGGGTACGGTGGAGCGAAAAAACTGCTGATGACTATTTCCAAAGAGCCACAGTAAAAAAGCCCTGCGAATATATCGCAGAGCATCCATCCTTCATTCCTGCCGCGCATACGGTTCCTTCCAGCGCGCGGACTTTCCAGGCCTTATCTCTTTCGACCTGCTTTTTCTCCTAAATTCATGCGGCAGTGGCTGCCTTTGTTGCTAACTCCTCCAGATAGGCCGCAAACTCCGCATCCTCACCGTGCATGCAGACTGTCAGCACACGGGTCAGGTCCAGGCTCAATACGCCTAACAGGGACTTCGCATCAATGATGACGCGGTTATAATAAACATCGATATCAAAATCGCATTTTGATGCGCGGACTACAAATTCCTTTGCGGCAGCTACTGATGACAACTTGATCCTTTTCTCTTCCATGATGATCATACTCCTTTTTCCATGAGATCGATGTGATATCCGGCCCGATCCGACAAGTGTACCACCACACCAGATCCCTATGGCCATCCCATCACAAATGTTTATCAACTGCTACCATACTTATAGCACCATCGGGAGCAAATGTCAAATCCTAAAGATCTGGGATCTATTTCCTCCTTTTTCACCCTTCTCTCTAATTTTCCAGTCCTCTTGTCCGCTTTTTTGAGCATTTTTCCATATATATGGTAAAAAAGGTAAAATGATGAAAAGCGCTGTCATCATTTTACCTTTTCTCGTCTTTATAAAGAGAATGAAATTTTTGCAAACCCTACGATCATTTCTTCATGACAAGATGCTGAGGAAGACCATTTACCATGAAGGGGGAGTAATCTCCCTGGATCAACGGCTCGATGTAGTTCAGAAAATCGTCGGTCACATAGCTGCCGTCCCGATTGAGCCAGTTCCTGGGCACCAGCTTCTCGTTGTTGGCGATCTTATGGACATCGTAGATCCCGGCCGCGCTGCTGTAGGGATCGTCGGAAACGCGGTCGATGACCACCATCTTGCCGGTATCGCCCTCGTCCGCTGCCTTTACCGCGGCACCGCCCACCATAAAGGCCTCGTCGATATCCACACGGGATGCCATGTGGGATGCGCTCCTCTGCAGGGTGGAGAACTCCACGCTCCTGGTCTTGCAGCCGATCTCGTTCTTTAAAAGGCCGGCTAAGTAAGCCGCCGTGCCCTGCAGCTGCTTATGACCGAAAGCATCCACATAATCGGAACCGCCGGAAAGCTCACATACATAGCGGCCATCCTCCAGCTTGATCCCTTCGGACACGGCCACCACTACGGATATCTTTTTCTTCAGCAGGTCTTTTACTTTATTCACGAACTTCTCTACATCAAAAGCGACCTCGGGCAGATAGATCAGGTCCGGACCCTCGCACTCCTCGGTCTTAGCCAGGGCAGTGGCTCCTGTCAGCCAGCCTGCGTTCCGGCCCATGACCTCGATCACGGTGATCATGGGGCTGTTATAGGTAAGGCCCTGTGCATCCCGGATGATCTCCTTGGTGGAAGTGCCGATATACTTTGCCGCGCTCCCAAATCCAGGCGTATGGTCCGTGAGCGCCAGATCGTTGTCGATCGTCTTGGGAACGCCCAAGAATTTCTGGCGGTGTCCCTTTACGATCGCATAATCGGAAAGCTTCTTGATCGTATCCATGGAATCGTTCCCGCCGATATAGATGAACACC
The DNA here is from genome assembly GCA_910588895.1 of uncultured Lachnospiraceae bacterium. Lineage (GTDB taxonomy): Bacteria > Bacillota > Clostridia > Lachnospirales > Lachnospiraceae > Caccovicinus. Next base: position 732 of record CAJUSS010000076.1, on the reverse strand, counting down.
TCGATGTTCAGCTTATCCAGGATGCTGAAGATCTTCTCATAGATATCCGGATTCTCGTGGATGTCCGGCAGCTTAAAACGGCAGGAACCCAAAAAAGCGGACGGCGTCCTCTTCAGGAGCTCGATATCCATGTCTGAATGGATCTGGGTGGAAAGGTCCACATACTGCTCATCCAGAAAACCCTGGATCCCATGCAGCATCCCGTAGACCTTGTGGAACCCTCTCTCCTTTGCAGTCTTGTAGACACCAGCCAGACTGGCATTGATGACTGATGTAGGACCTCCCGATTGTCCGACGACGATATTTCCTTTTTTGGCCATAAAATGATCCTTCCTTCCTTTTGTCTTTTCATTTTCCACGGCGCTCATCCGGCCGTATACACAAAATGGCGCAGACCTGCCACTGCTGTCCAGGACCGCGCCGTATAAGTGCGGGGTATGGGACTTGAACCCACACGGTCGTTCAACCACTAGATCCTTAGTCTAGCCCGTCTGCCAATTCCGGCAACCCCGCAAATCGATAGATAGTATAACATAGATATTTCGATCTTGCAAGTGGAAAAACAATATTTTGTCAATTTTTTTGCTTTTTCAAAAAAAATGACAAAATCTCCAAAACCTATTGACAGAACACAAAACAGTGAGTATAATGATTTACGTTGCTTACGAAAGTAAGACGTGCAGAAGTGGCGGAATTGGCAGACGCGCACGGTTCAGGTCCGTGTGGTAGAAA
>CAJUSS010000075.1 GCA_910588895.1 uncultured Lachnospiraceae bacterium | reverse complement strand
CGCCCAAGAGCTTTAGCGCGCTCCCGCTGAGCCGCCCTGCACGTCCGGCAGAACGGCTCCCCCCTTTCTCTAAAAGACCGTCTTCCGACAGCATCAACAGATCTCCGCTCCGGCAGGCATATCCTTTTCCGGTATCATCAATGCTAGATGCCCTTCTGCATCCTCCGCACAAAGGAGCATCCCCTCCGAGAGCACTCCGGCCAGCTTGGCAGGCTTTAGGTTGGTCACCACCATGACCTTTTTGCCCACCATCTCCTCCGGCGTATAGTGGGCCTTGATCCCGCTGACGATCTGCCGCACCTGACTGCCCACCTTTACCTTGGAGCAGAGCAGCTTCTTGGACTTGGGCACTGCCTCGCAGGCTACTATCTCGCCCACCTGGAACTGGAGCTTGGCAAAGTCGTCATAGGTGATCTCCGGCTTCGGATCCAGATCGATCCCGACCGCTCCGTTCCCGGATCCGTCTGCCGCCTCCGCTCCTGCAGCAGTCCCGCCATCAGCTCCGTTCCCAGCTGCTCTTGCCTCGGCCTCCGCTCTCTGGGCGGCCTGGATCTTTTCTGCCTTTTCCAGCACTTCCTTTAAGTCCAGACGGGCAAATAGGATCTCCGGCTTATCCGTCACCTTATTGCCGGATGGATATAAGCCGTATCCCCCCTCTTTCATCTGCTCCAGGGACCTCTTCGTGGTATTTAACTGTGCCAGGATCTTTTTGGATGTGCCCGGCATAAAGGAGCTCAGAAGGGATGCGCCGATCGTGATCGCTTCGGTCAGGTCATAGAGCACAGTGGCCAGACGGTCCTTTTTCGCCTCGTCCTTTGCCAGGGCCCAGGGCATGGTCTCGTCGATATATTTGTTGCTGCGGCGGAAGATCTCAAAGATCGCGCTGATGGCATCAGCCACCCGCAGCTGGTCCATCTTCTCCTCTGCCTTCCGGACAGCAGCCGCTATGGTGTCCTTAAGATCCTGGTCGATCTTCGCCTCGTTCTCGTCTGCCGTCTTCTTATCCTCTACCACGCCGCCAAAATATTTATTGGTCATGGAGATCGTGCGGTTCACCAGGTTCCCCAATATATTGGCCAGATCCGAGTTCATCCGCTCCACCATCAGCTCCCAGGAGATCACGCCGTCATTTTCAAAGGGCATCTCGTGGAGCACAAAATAGCGGACCGCATCCACCCCAAACACGCGGACCAGGTCGTCGGCATAGAGCACATTGCCCCTGGATTTTCCCATCTTTCCTTCGCCCAGCAAGAGCCAGGGATGGCCGAACACCTGCTTTGGCAGGGGCACATCTAAAGCCATCAGGAAGATCGGCCAGTAGATCGTATGGAAACGGATGATATCCTTTCCGATCAGATGGAGATCTGCCGGCCAGTATCTTTTATACAGCTCCCCATGAGCGCCGTCACAGTCATAGCCAAGACCTGTGATGTAATTGGTCAATGCATCCAGCCATACATAGATCACATGCTTCGGATCGATATCCACCGGGATCCCCCACTTAAAGGAGGTACGGGATACGCAGAGATCCTGCAGCCCCGGCAGCAGGAAGTTGTTCATCATCTCGTTTTTCCTGGATACCGGCTGGATAAAGTCCGGATAGGTGTTGATGTGCTGGATCAGCCGGTCGGCATACTTGCTCATACGGAAAAAGTACGCCTCCTCCTTGGCCGGCTGGACCGGGCGGCCGCAGTCAGGGCACTTGCCGTCCACTAACTGGGACTCGGTAAAAAAGGATTCGCAGGGGGTACAATACAGCCCCTCATAATAGCCTTTATAGATATCCCCCTGGTCATACAGCTTCTTAAAGATCTTCTGCACCTGGGCTTCGTGGTCTGCGTCCGTGGTGCGGATGAACTTATCATAGGAAGTGTCCATCAGATCCCAGATCTCCTTGATCTGTCCAGCCACGCCGTCCACGAACGCCTTCGGGGTCACTCCGGCCGCCTCTGCCTTCAGCTCGATCTTCTGCCCATGCTCGTCCGTCCCGGTCTGGAAACGGACATCAAAGCCCTGCTCTCTCTTAAAACGGGCGATGCTGTCTGCCAGCACGATCTCATAGGTGTTCCCGATATGGGGCTTGCCGGAGGTATAGGCGATCGCTGTGGTGATATAATAGGGTTTCTTACAGGTTTCGCACATGTTCTCTTCTTCCTTTCTGCTCTCTGCCCGAGATAGCCGTAAAGCAAAAAATCTCGTCTTTGATCACATAAAGACGAGATGATCCCTGCTCTTCTATGTGTTCTAGTGTACCTATATCGCCTTTATTTGTCAAGAGCCAGAATATCCCCGTTCCCTCCTTCATATGATGTGGAAAACATGGCTCAAAAGAGGATCTTATGTGGATATCCGTCCTGATCTGGCTGTCAGCGGCCCTGTTGCCTTTTGCTGTTTTTTATATCGTGGGGTTCGGCCTGCTGGCGAAACGGCCTGTATTCGATGATTTTCTGACCGGCGCAAAGGAAGGGATGGAGACCACCGCCCAGATCTTTCCCAGTCTGGCAGGTCTCCTGGTAGCCGTAGGCGCTCTCCGCTCCTCTGGTTTTCTGGATGTTTTAGGAAATGCACTGCAGGCACCGGCAGCTCTCCTGCACCTCCCTCCCCAGCTGGTGCCCATCTCCCTGCTCCGCTTAGTATCCAACTCCGCGGCCACCGGGCTGATGCTGGACATCTTTAAAGAACAAGGCCCCGACAGTGCCTTAGGGGTCATGGCCTCCCTGCTGCTCAGCAGCACGGAGACGGTCTTTTATTGTCTGAGCCTGTACTTTGGGAGCGTGGGGATCAAGAGGACACGATATGCCCTGACAGGAGCGCTCCTGTCTACCATCGCGGGGATCGGGGCCAGCGTTTGGCTGGGAGGACGGCTGTGGACCATGTAGCGGGGTCAGCGATGGTCATGACGGGCCATCGGGAAAGGTCTTGCGCATCCCTTGTCTCTATAATAAGCATTGCAAAAGGCCCTGTCATCCGCTATAATCGTACTGTCTGAGATCGGCCAAAGTGACGGACCGATCAAAATGAACGATCGAAAATGTGTACAAAGGGGTGCAGTCTATGGAACAGCAGGCAATGAGCGGGCCCAAAAAGTACCGCCTTTTCCGGACCCGATATCCGGAATTTATCTATGACCGTTATGATATAGAAGAGACCAGACAGGAGCTGACCGTGACCTATCACTTCCATATCCCCGGCCTGGCGGAGTTTGCGCCGGTCTGGCATTTCCCAAAGGCTCTGTCCGGCAACCTGGGCGAGGCTGCGGAAACGGACCTAGGCCAAAGGCGCGCCCTGCCGGATCCTCTTTTGGAGGATATGCTCTTTTCACTGGGGATGGTGGAGCTGGTCAGCTACTGGAAGATGGCCTGCCCGCCCCGGGTCGTGGTGCGGGCAGGCCATCTGGATGAGGCGCAGATCCGTTGGTGGAAGGATCTGTACCGGAATGGTCTGGGAGAATTTTTTTATGTGAACCAGATCGAGAGACCGGACGACCCAAGCTTCATGGAGATCGTGGCCCAAGGCAGGGACAACCGCCCTCTTTATGACCAGACCAAAGTGCCGCTCTCTCCCACTGCCAAGACCTCAGTGCCGCTCCCTCCCGGCCCCGGGACGCCTGTGCCGCTCCCTCCCAACCCCGGAACGCCTGCGCCGCCCATTCCAGGCCCTGGGACACCTGTGCTGGTGCCGATCGGCGGCGGGAAGGATTCGGTGGTGACGCTGGAGCTTTTAAAGGAAGGGGAGGCCCAGCTCTGGGGATATATCATCAATCCCAGGGGAGCCACTCTACAGACAGCCGAGACCGCCCAGATCCCGCCTGAGCGGCTGATCAAGGCATCACGGACCTTGGATCAAAACATGCTGGAGCTGAACCGGCAGGGGTTCTTGAACGGTCATACGCCATTTTCCGCGATCGTGGCTTTCTCCTCCCTGATCGCGGCCAGGCTCCATGGGCTGCCCTACATCGCCCTGTCCAATGAATCCAGTGCGAACGAGAGCACGGTACAGGGAAGCACGGTCAACCACCAATATTCTAAGAGCTTCCGATTCGAGAAGGACTTTCATGACTATACGACCCTCTACCTGCCGGGCAGCAGCTACTATTTCAGCTTGCTGCGGCCTTTGAGCGAATTCCAGATCGCCGCCTATTTTGCCCGCTGCACAGACTATCATAAGATCTTCCGCAGCTGCAATGTAGGGAGCAAAAAGGATGAATGGTGCGGCCATTGTCCCAAATGCCTTTTTGTCTATCTGATCTTGTCCCCCTTTTTGGAGCGGGATGAGGTGGCGAAGATCTTTGGGAGGGATCTGCTGGAGGACGAGACTATGCTGGATGTCCTGGAGCAGCTGGTGGGGATACAGGCAGAAAAGCCCTTCGAATGCGTGGGCAGCCGGGATGAGGTGAACACGGCCCTCCTGCTGACTATCCGCCGGATCGAAAAGGCCCAAAGACCCCTTCCCAAGCTTTTGGAATGGTACAAGACCACCCAGCTCTATGGACGGTATCTGGCCATCGGTGACCGCTACCACGCTTTTTTCGACCGTGAGAACCTGGTGCCGTCACCCTGGGAGAGACTGGTCCGGACCCGGTGCCTCTGGAGATAAAAGGACAGGGACCCAACCTAAAAACAAAAGAAGCCAAAGGAGCGCTAGAACATGACGCAGATCGACCCTTTTATAGAGGGAAAAAAGGTATTATTGCTGGGTTTCGGCCGGGAGGGGCAGTCCACCTATCAGATGCTGACCCGGACGAAGGCTTATAAGGAGCTTGCGGTGGCAGACCGCCTGGCGGAGAGACCGCAGCATGTAGACCCGGAGGTAGCATGGATCTTTGGACCGGACTACCAGACGGTCATGGAGGACTACGACCTGGTCTTTAAAAGCCCCGGCATCGTTTTAGACCGGCCGGCCGCAAGCTATCGCTGCCATATCGTCTCTCAATCACAGCTGTTTTTTTCCCTCTTCCGCGATCAGATCATCGGGATCACCGGGACAAAGGGAAAGAGCACCACTACCTCTTTGCTGTACCATATCTTACGATCTGCCGGGCGAAAGGTATTGCTGGCCGGGAACATCGGTATCCCGGCCTTTGATCAGATCGATCGGGCAGATCCGGATACAGATATCGTCTTTGAACTGTCCTGCCATCAGCTGGAGCATATGACCGTCTCACCCCATATCGCCCTGCTGCTGAACATCCACGAGGAGCATCTGGACCACTATGGGACCATGGACAAGTATATACAGTCCAAGCAGAACATTTATCGCCACCAGCGGCCGGGGGATATCCTGGTGTGCGGAGAGCAGTGCCTGCCGCCTAAAGGGATCTGTCCTGCCACCGTGATCCCGGTGGTGGATCTGGGCGAATCCCATCCCTCCGCGAAGGATCCGGCAGACCCTCTCACCAGCCCATCGGCAGTCCTCCTCCGTGGCTCTCAGATCTTCTGGAAGGAAGGGTCCTATCAGATCCCCTCTGAACGGCTCCATCTGCTGGGACATCACAATCATTATGACATCGCCTTCGTCTACCAGGTCTGTAAGCTGAAGGGGATCGACGACGAGACCTTTGCCCGCGGCCTTGAGTCCTATGAACCCCTTCCTCACCGCCTCAGCTTTCTGGGCGAAAAAGACGGGATACGCTATTATGACGATTCCATCTCCACGATCTGCGACACCACCATCCAGGCATTGAACACCTTAAAGGATACTGACACGGTCCTGATCGGCGGGATGGACCGGGGGATCGACTACGGGGATCTGATCCGCTATCTCTCTTCCAGCCCCATCCCCCACATCATCCTGATGGAGGCCACCGGCAAGCGGATCTACAAAGAGATCATCCAGGACTTTCCGGAGCTGGCCACCTCGGGCCGTCTGACCCTGACCGGGCACCTGGAGGAGGCTGTCCGGGCCGCCAAAGCCCTGACCCGGCCCGGCCGATGCTGTGTCCTCTCTCCCGCAGCTGCCAGCTATGGGATCTTCAAGGATTTCGAAGAGCGGGGCGACGTATTTAAACGCTTGACATTGGGCTCATGACCACTCATTTTTGCTAAAAAGACAAAAAAAAATCACAACCTCTTAAGAATTTTCTAAGGATTACCGGTTGAGAAAATCAAAAAAATCATGTATAATCAGCAAGTACGCAAAAAATAAGTATATGTGCAAATGCTAACGAGCGGAAAAAGCGGGTGCTGGGAAGGAAAATATGCGTGGACAGCTACGGAACCTTGAATACAGTATTAGTCACTCTGTTTCGTGACGTTTTGGAGATCGAACAGAAAGCTTTGGCTATTTCGGAGTTTCAGGATCTTACGAACAATGACATGCATGTGATCGAGGCCATCGGGATGGATGATCCGAAAAATATGTCTACTATCGCTAAGTCCCTGTCCGTTACGGTCGGCACCCTCACTATCGCTATGAACAGTCTGGTCAAAAAGGGCTATGTGCTGCGGGAGCGTGGTGAGGCGGACCGCCGGGTCGTATATATATCGCTTTCCGAAAAGGGAAAGGCGGCTTACCGGCATCATGAAGGATTCCATCAGGAGATGATCCAGGATGTGATGGCCAGCCTGACAGAAGAGGAGCTGCAGGTACTGACCAAAGCCCTGACCGTCTTGACCCAATGGTTCCAAAAGAAAAAGAAATGTTAAGGAGGCTATCGATCATGAAGAAATGTATCCTATTGCTGGCATCAGCTATGATGGCGCTGTCTCTGGCAGCCTGTACCCCCACACCGGATAAACAGCAGGCCAGCGCCGATGCACAGACGGCTGCCGCCGCAGAGGGAGACAATGGGGAGGTTGGCCCTGAGGGCGGTATCCCCGCTACCACAGAGGCTTATAAAGCAGACACCATGGAGGTGCGCAACCAGGGGAACGAAGATCTGCCGCAGATGGCTGGCGTCACCGTCTATCGGATCAATAAGACCGGCGACGGGCTCATCCAGGAGATGGATGCTCTGGAGACCGAGACACTGGAGGCAGAAGGCCTGTTCGATCTGATGGCAAGCTACGGGATCCTTCCCGACGGCACCGAGCTGATCAGCTATGAGCAGGAGGAGGATAAAGCTACCCTTAACGTAAGCCAGTTGGGAACGGACGATGCCATGGCTACCCGCCTGATGGTGGAATCTTTGGTGAACACCTTTACCGAGAACTTTGAACTGGAAGGCGGGCTGATCCTCCAGGAGAACGGAGAGGTCTTTACGATCCCGGAAGTGGAAGCCGACGAGGACGGCACCATGTATTACAATGCCGAATATAGAAAGTTCCAGTGATCCGGTACCTGGTCCCCTGTGACCAAAGGCAGGAAACGATAAAAAGAGCGCCGCAGCAGGCAGAGCATCATGCTCCTGTCCGCCGCGGCGCTTTTTTTGCCTTTACTTCGCTGTCCGAGGGTCTATGCCATATCCCCGCTCTGCCGGTTCACCGGATAGAGCTCCGGACAGCCCTCCTTTTGGATCTGCAGCACCCGCTGGTTGCTGCTCCCTCTGAACTTTAAGGAGATATCATGCAGCTCCTGCTCAAACCGCCCGTCCACCAGGATATCGATATAGCCCAAAAGTTCCTCTGTCACCTCGCAGCGGGCTCTCCCTGCATGATCTAAGAGTTCCGTCTCATACACATAGCCGGTATAACACCAGATATCCTTATCCGGATACTGTTCCTTGAACCGCTTGAGCAGAGGAAGGAGCGCCCGCTGGTTAGCCGGCTCCATAGGCTCTCCCCCTAAAAGGGAGAGCCCGGCGATATAGCTGGGACGACAAGAGTCCAGGAGCTTTTCGATCGTCTCCCCCGTGAACTCCTGGCCGTAGTCAAAATCCCAGGCGGTCTCATTAAAGCAGCCCTTGCACCGATGGGTACAGCCGGACACGAACAGGCTGGTCCTGACCCCCAGGCCGTTAGCGATATCGTAGTATTTGATATTGGCATATCTCATAGACCAGCTTTCCTTTCATCACAGGTGCATGACCCTCTCTTTGATCTCCTGCGTGCGCCCCTGGTTCCAGAACTGGGTCCCAATATAACCGCAGGTACGTCTTGCCACGTTCATCTTATCCTGATCCGTGTTGCCGCACTTGGGGCATTTCCAGATCAGCTTGTGGTGTTCATCCTCGATGATCTGGATCTCCCCGTCATAGCCGCAGCACTGGCAATAGTCGCTCTTGGTGTTCAGTTCCGCATACATGATATGATCATAGATATGCTGCATCACCGCCAACACCGCCTCGATATTGTCCTGCATGTTGGGGACCTCCACATAGCTGATCGCTCCTCCCGGTGACAGCCGCTGGAACTGGGCCTCAAAGGTCAGCTTATCAAATGCATTGATCTCCTCCGTCACATGGACGTGATAGCTGTTGGTGATATAATTCTTATCCGTCACCCCCGGGATGATGCCGAAACGGTCCTGAAGGCATTTTGCAAATTTATAGGTGGTGGACTCTAAAGGAGTCCCATATAAACTGAAGGAGATGTTGCTCTCCGCAGCCCATCTCTGGCAGGTCTTGTTCAGATGCTCCATCACCTGCAGGGCAAATGACGTTCCCGCCGGATCTGTGTGGGACTTCCCAGTCATATGGCGGACACACTCACAGAGGCCAGCATAGCCTAAGGAGATGGTGGAGTAATTGTCATACAGCAGCTTGTCGATGGTCTCACCCTTCTTTAAGCGGGCCAGGGCCCCGTTCTGCCACAGGATCGGCGCCACATCGGAAAGAGTTCCCTTTAAGCGGTCGTGCCTGCACATCAGCGCTCTCCTGCACAGCTCCAGGCGCTCCTCTAAGATCGCCCAGAACCGGTCCATGTCCCCGCCGGCAGAGCAGGCCACATCCACCAGGTTCAAGGTAACGACCCCCTGGTTGAACCTTCCGTAAAATTTATACTGCTCCTTCTCATCCTTATAGACGGTCAGGAAGGAACGGCAGCCCATGCAGGGGTAGCAATTCCCGTCCTTTAAACTCTTCATGATCTTCTCGGAGATATAGTCGGGCACCATCCGCTTAGCTGTACACTGGGCGGCCAAGCGGGTCAGCTCCCAATACTTGCTGCCTTCCCGGACATTATCCTCCTCCAGCACATAGATCAGCTTGGGGAAGGCCGGGGTGATGAACACACCCTGCTCATTCTTCACGCCCTGGATACGCTGGCGGAGCATCTCCTCGATGATCAGCGCCAGATCGTCCCTGGTCTGTCCCTCCGGCACCTCATTTAGATACATGAACACGGTCACGAAGGGGGCCTGGCCATTGGTGGTCATCAGAGTGATCACCTGATACTGGATCATCTGGACGCCCTGCTTGATCTCCCGGCGCACCCGCATCTCCGCCATCTCAGCCACGGTCTTTTCATTGGCTTCGATGTTCTGATCCACTAACTCCTGGCGTACCTCCTTCTGGAACTTCTCCCGGCTCACCTGGACAAAGGGCGCGATATGGGACAGGGTGATGCTCTGCCCGCCGTACTGAGAGCTGGCGATCTGGGCGATCGCCTGGGTGGCGATATTGCAGGCGGTGGAAAAGCTGTGGGGCCGCTCGATCATGGTCTCGCTGATGATCGTGCCGTTCTGGAGCATATCCTCTAAGTTGACCAGGCAGCAGTTGTGCATGTGTTGGGCAAAATAATCGGAATCATGGAAATGGATGATCCCCTTCTCATGGGCCTCCACGATATCCTGGGGCAGCAGGAAGCGCTTGGTGATGTCCTTGCTGACCTCGCCAGCCATATAATCCCTCTGCACACTGTTGACCACCGGGTTCTTGTTGGAATTTTCCTGAAGGACTTCCTCATTGCTGCTCTCTAAAAGGGACAGGATCTGCTTGTCTGTGGAATTGGACTTTCGGATCAATTCTCTTTTATAGCGGTAGGTGATATAGTTGGTGGCTACCTTATATGCCTGCTGCTTCATGATCTCTTCCTGGACCATATCCTGGATCTCTTCTACATTGGGGCTGCGCTTCATATCCACGCACTTGCTGGTCACACGCTCTACCACAGCAGCGATCTGCCCCCCGGTCAAACGGTCGCTCTCCAGCACCGAGCCATTGGCTTTCTTCACAGCATCCTCTATCTTCGTGGCGTCAAAGATGACCTCCTGTCCGCTCCTTTTGATGATGTTCATGTAAAATCCCTCCATTATATTGTGTCACATATTGTTCTCATTGCTATATATAGTATTATAACCAATGTTCTAAAATAAGCAAGCGAAATCTCTCCGGATCTGAAAAAAGATCTGGGGGGCGCTTGCCGCAACGTGATCACTATTATATCTTATATCCAGCAGGAATGCAAGATATCCTTTTTCGACCTGGAGGGCAGCAAAAAACTGGTCATTTTTCACAGGTTGGCCAAATGGTCTGCTGCGGGGATGTATGGATAGTAACAAAAACTGATACCCCTCTAGATCAGGGTATCAGCCTCGCCTGCCCTTTTCTCCTCGATCAGAGCAGCACACCATTTTTGAAGATCATGATCTCTTTGTAACCATTTTCTTCATTTTTTGTCGTCTTCTTTCCGGAGGCGATGTCAAGGACCAGGTCCCAGAGCTCGTCTCTAAGCTCTTTTATCGCCCTTCCCTCTAAAAGGGTCCCTGCATTAAAGTCAAACCAATGTCCCTTTCTCTCATACAGGCTGGAATTGGAGGCCAGTTTTATCGCCGGGACAGCGGTCCCTAAGGGATTCCCCCGACCGGTCGTAAAGAGGATGATCTGCGCACCGGATGCCACCAGGTTTGTGATAGATACACTGTCATTTCCTGGCCCGTTCATCAGGTTCAATCCCTGTTTTTGCGCGCGCTGTCCGTATCGCAGTGTATCCGTCACCTGTGCGTGGCCCCCCTTCTGGATACAGCCCAGCGACTTCTCCTCCAGAGTCGTTATCCCGCCTGCTTTGTTCCCAGGGGCCGGATTTTCGTAGATCGGCTGGTCATAGTCCATATAATAGCGCTTAAAATCGTTGATCAGATCTACGATCTTATTGAAGGTTTCTTTCGAATCCGCACGGTCCATCAGGATCGTCTCTGCGCCAAACATCTCCGGCACCTCTGTCAGTATCGCAGTCCCGCCCTTTCCCGCCACAAGGTCTGCGACCTGCCCACACAGCGGATTGGCCGTGACACCCGAAAGCGCATCGGAACCACCACATTTAAACCCGAGCTTCAGCTTTGAGGCCGGCACCTCTCTCCTTTGATCCTTTTTGGCACATGCCAGCAGGCTTCCGATCAGCTCGACCCCTTTCTCGACCTCGTCCTGTTCCTCCTGTGCAATCATGAACCTGACCCTCTCCTCGTCCACTTCGCCCAGGATCGGTCTGAACTCCTTCAGATTATTATTCTCACATCCCAAGCTGACCACCAGCACGCCTCCTGCATTCGGATGCTTGATGATGCTCGCCAGGATCTCCTGTGTTATCTGATGATCTTTTCCAAGCTGTGAACATCCGGCATTATGCGGATATGCGAAGATCCCGTCACACTGCTCTTTGTATCGGCTCCTTGCACGTTCTGCGATCATTTGGACAGTATGGTTCACGCAGGATACGGTAGGGATCACCCAGATCTCATTTCTGGTGCCTACATCCCCGTTCTTTCTCACATAGCCGAGGAAGGTGTCTCTTGCCACGTTACTGGTTTCTTTCATGATCGGGACAGGTTCATATGTATACTCCTGCATCCCTTCCAATCCGGTCCGCATATTGTGGGAATGGACCCATTCCCCCTTTTTGACCGGCTTCGTTGTAACGCCGATCACATTTCCGTACTTGATCACGGCTGTCCCCGGATCCATATCGGCCAAGGCGATCTTGTGATCCACCGGGATATCGTTCCAGGCCTGCAGACACCAGTCTCCATACCCTGCCTCAGCGCCTGCCGCCACCCCATCCACTGCGATCGCAACATTGTCACGTTCGTGTATCCGGATCAATCGTTTTTTTCCCATGCTCTTATAAACTCCTTTACATTTAATAGAATAATGTCACCAGTCCTGTCGTAAACGCCGGGATGAATGTCAGCAGCGCGAGGACCAGCAAAAGCAGCAGATAAAACGGGACCGCTTCTTTGATAAAGGCCTTTAGTTTACATTTCGTGATCCCACAGGTCACGAACATCAGCGTCCCCATAGGCGGCGAGATCGAACCGATGGAGATGTTAAATATAAATATCATACCAAACTGGATCGGGTCGATACCATAAGAAGCCGCGATCGGCGCCAGTAGTGGACCAAGGATGATATTGATCGCATTGCCTTCCACAAACATCCCTACTATGATCAAAAACAGATTCACGATCAGCAAGAACAGATATTTGTTTGAGATATGTGCCAGCATAAAACCTGTGAGGGTCTGTGGGATCTGCTCTTTGGTAAAGATCCAGGACAATGCGGATGCTGCGCCTACGATCAACATGATCGACCCGGTCGTCAGGACCGTCTCTTTGATCCCCTCGATGAACTCTTTCCAAGTCAGTTCCCGGTAAACGATCCCCAGCAGCAGTGAATAGATGATCGCCACCGCCCCTGCTTCTGTGGGCGTGAATATGCCGATACGGATCCCTCCGATGATGATGATCGGAAGGCACAGCGGGAGGAAGGCACCTTTTAATGATCTGGCCAATTCTTTCGCCGGCACGCGCTCCGTCCGCATCGGCGCATACCCCCTCTTCTTTGAGACGGCCCGCACCAGCACCATCATGGCAACGCAGAGGATCGCGCCCACGCCGATACCGGATATGAACAGCTTTCCTACAGAGATATTGGTCACGGACGCATAGATGATCATCCCGATCCCCGGCGGGATCAGGGGCGTGATCATCGCCGATGTGGCCGTTACTACAGATGAAAATTCTTTAGAAAATCCTTTTTTTTCCATCTCCGGCACCAACATCTTGGCCTCCATCGCCGCATCCGCCAGGTTCGAGCCGGATAAGCCGCCCATCAAGGTGGAAAGCAGGACGTTCACCTGTGCCAGACCTCCGGTCATCCGTCCGGTGATCACGCTGCAGAAATCCATGATCCGGCTGGTGACGCCGGAATAGTTCATATAGACTCCAGCCGCCACAAAAAAGGGAACGGCTAAGAGCGGGATGCTCTCTGTGCCTGCTACCACACGCTGTGCGATGATCAGGGTCGCCACATTGGGGTTCAACGCAAAATAAGTGACACACCCCGCCAATATGGAGATGAACACCGGCACTTTCAAAAACAGGCACAACAATAAAACGATCAAGGTCAATGTAACTACATCCATCTCATCCCTCTCCTTCCTGCTCCAAGCCAAACCACTTCCGCACAAAATACACGGTATTGCTCAGGAGCATCAAAGCGCAGCCCATAGGTATCGCCAGATACACAAATTGACTGGGGATGTGGAGGATGTTCGTCATCCGCCCAGTACGGATGAACTGACGGACCAACGCGCCCCCGTTCACCATAAGAAATAGCAGCACCCCCGTCGTCACAAGAAAGATCAAGATATCAAATACCTTCTGTACCTTCGCCGGGAACAGATCTACGACCATATCGATCGCGATATGACCTCCTTTGCGGAATGCCGCTGCAGCTCCAAAATAGATCGTCCAGGTGATCATCATCAATTGGATCTCTTCTTCCCATATGAGCGGCGCGTTCAAGAAGTAGCGGAAGATCACGCCTACGAAAGTGACCAAGACCAGGATCGTCAGACACAGTCCCGCGATCAGATAGTCGATGCCTAAAACTCGGTTGATGATCTTATTCATATTTATCCTATCCCCCTTCCTCTACAAAGGTCAGGGACAGGCAGCTACATCTCCGCCTGCCCCTTCGACCACCCGCAAACACGGTTACTGGATGATCTCCTTTACCGTATCTACCAATCCCTCTGTCCACATCGCACGGATCTCCGGATCGGAATAAAAGCCTTCTGCCGCTGCCTTAAATGCAGCTTCATCCACCTCGTTCACCGTAACGCCGGCATCCTTCATCTTTTGCAGGCATTCCTCATCTGCCTTCTCTGCCAGTTCATTCTGATACTCGCCTGCCGCCTCACAGGACTCGATCAGCCAACCCTGCTGCTCCTCTGTCAAAGACCGGAACACGTCTGCACTGATACAGATAGAGGACAGATCGCGGATATGCCCGTCCAGCATCAGATTTTTTGCCACCTCATGATAAGCCCCACTGTATAGAACCGAGAGTGGGTTTTCCAATCCATCGATCGTCCCTTGCTGCAGAGCAGTGTAGACATCCGACAATGCCATGGGTGTCGGGGTCGCCCCCAGACATTCAAAGCCCTTTACATGGATCGTCGTGTTCTGTGTACGGATCTTCATCCCCTTGATCTCCTCTGGAGAGGTCACAGGCTTAGTGGTTTCTGTATGGCGCACGCCATATCTCCAGTTGTTGGCGATGATCTTGATACCGGCGTTTTCCAGCTGTTCCATCTGTTCGGCATACCAATCGCTGGCTACCAATTTATCCATCTGTTCCCAGGACTCAAACAGATACGGCGCGTTCATGATCCCCAGATCTGGCGCGCCCCGATCCGCATAAAAGGGGCCGTTGCCGATACAGACGACCGTATCGCCCGCCAGGAGCTGATCCATCAGATCTGACTTATTTCCCAGCTGGCCAGAAGGGTACACGTTCAGCTTCATGGTACCCCCGCTCAGCTCATCCAGCTTCTCTGCCCAAAACAATGCCGCCTCCTGGACCGGATCGCCCGGGTTATTGTCATGACCAAAGGACAGCTCGATCACCGCACCTGCCTTCTCTGCAGCGGCCTCCGGCGCTGCTGCTCCTGCTGTCCCCTGCTCTGGGGCGGCAACCGATCCTCCACATGCTGTAAGCATCACTGCGCTGATCATCGCGAACATAGTCGCCGCATTTCTCTTCTTCATCTTATATTTCTCCCTTCATAAATATTTTATATATATTTTAAATATACATCTAATATATCTGCTGCGATGTACGTCTTTTGTGCCCGACCCGGACAAAGGAGTCTCCCTAAAACAGTCCGTCTGTATTATATTTAAATGCATCCTGCCGTGAACTGATCACATGGGTCCTTGTCACCTGCTCCACACGCTCTGGATCCCTCGCCAAAAAAGCGTCCACGATCGCGATATGCTCTTTGATCGAAAGCTCCAGATCTTCATTATAGCGAGAAGTCCTCAGTCTCAGCCTCTGGCTGTGGTCGTTCACAACACGCAAGGCATCCTTCAAAAACTGATTTTTGCAATAGCTCAGGATCGTACTGTGCAGCTCGTAGTCCAGTGCCATATAGTAGTCCCGATAGCCCATACCGGACGGATCAAAGGGACTGTTTTCCAACTGTTCTTTCATATGTAACAGCCATTCCTCTGACACATCATAACACACCTCTTTGGAAAGATATGGTTCATTCAGCATCCTTGCCTGGTACACGGAATGGATGGTCTCCACATTGATAGCCGAAACGATGGTCCCCTTTCTTGCATAGATATAAACAAATCCTTCTTTGCTCAGCTTCTGTATCGCTTCCCGGATCGGCGTCCGGCTGACCTGGAGCTCTTCCTGGAGGCGTTCCTCAACGATATCGCTCAGCGGAGCTAATCCACCCTGTATGATCTTATTTTTGATCTCATTGTATGCATGATCTGACTTGCTGTTCATCCGTCGCTCCTTTTATATGACTGATATATCTGCTGTCATAACCATATCACGATCGGCCCCAAAAAACAAGCTTTTCCCAAGCGGTCTATCACCCTATGGAATCCAACTGTTCCCTGATCCTTCGACAAGCTTCGCAGAAGATCCCCATATCCACCGAATAGGAAAGATACTGGACACCTGCCCTGCTCCACATCTCCAATGTCTCTCTGTCATCTGTAAACGTGCCGACCAAGATCCCCTTCGCCTTCGCCTTGTCCACGATCTCCTCCATCTGGCTTATAACGGACGGATGCATCGTCTCTCCAGGCACTCCCAGACTCTGTGACAGATCATAGGGCCCGATGAACAGGATATCGATCCCCTCTGTCTCCATGATCGCGTCCATATTGCGGATCGCCTCCTGTCCCTCTAACTGTACGATGACCAATGCCTTATTTGCCTCCAGGAAATACTCTGCCCTGTCCATCGCGGAGTAGTGAGCGGCTCTGACAAATCTGCACACTCCTCTTTCTCCATATGGGAAAAATCTAGCTTCCCGCACAGCGGCCCTCGCCTCCTCTGCCGTCGATACCTGCGGGATCTGGACGCCTGCCGCGCCGATATCCAATACCTTGGAGATCTCCTCACGACTGCTCACGCGGACGATCGGCACGACTCCCGCCACCTGTGCCGCCCGTATGTTCTCCTGCATATGCTCTATGGAGATCGGGCCGTGTTCCATATCCAGGATCACAAAATCCATCCCCCCATAGCCAGCGGTCTCCACAAATCCCGGATCGCAAGTTTTCATAAACGTGCCCAGCACTGCTCCCATTTTCATCTTCTCCCGGAATCCTTGTATCGATCCTGTATCCATCTTCATCCTCCTTTTGATATATTTTTAATATCTATCTGATATATCTGTTGTACCACATTTTTTACAGAAATGCAATAGTTTTTTTTAAAAGATCAGAGAAAATGACAAAAAAACTGCTGTAAAACGAGATGTCTTACAGCAGCCTTTACTAAAAGCCTGTTAGCCGATCTTTTATGCCGAAAGAGAGGTCCCCCTAGACCGGGCCTTCGCTCTCCTCCGCCGCAGTCTCCAGAAGGATGGAACTATATTTGTCCAGGATCACCTTCTGGATCATGTCCCTGGTAGCAGAGTTGATCGGGTGGGCGATGTCTCTATACTCGCCGTCCGCAGCCTTGCGGCTGGGCATGGCGATAAAAAGGCCTTTTTCTCCCTCGATCACCTTTATATCATGGATCACAAATTCGTTGTCTAGCGTGATGGACACGATCGCTTTCATCTTCCCTTCTTTCTCTATACGTCTTACCCTCACATCTGTTATCTGCATATCAAAACTCCTTCCGCCTATCCCTGGCTTTCAAATGGGGATAAGCTCTATACTGTGTATCTTTCATTTTTTTCTAAAACGACTTTGATGGCATCTGGTGTGCCGATATGGGTCGTGTTGGCCCGGATCGTGTCCCGGCTCTCCACAATGCAATTTTCGATCACGGTATTATCGCCGATGTAGACATCGTTTAAGATGATCGAATTCTTGATCACGCAATTGTTCCCGATGTAGACCTTTTTAAACAGGATGGAGTCTTCCACCGTTCCGTTTATGATCGATCCGCTGGAGACTAAGCTGTTCTTCACCACCGCGCCTGGATTGTATTTGGCGGGCGGAAGATCGTCGATCTTGGAATAAACATCGGGGTACTGCCGGAAGAAATGGTCCCGGACCTCCGGCTTCAGGAAATCCATGTTGGTCTCGTAGTAGGATTCCACCGATGCGATATTGCTCCAGTAGCCATCCAGCTTGTAGGCGTAGATCCGCTTCAGGTTCTTATAGCGGACCAGGATATCCTTTACAAAGTCAAAACGGTCCTCCGCCGCACAGCGCTCGATCAGCTCGATCAGCTGGCGCCTGCGGATCACATAGATCCCGCAGGAGATGGTATTGGCATCGGAGACCATGGGCTTCTCCTCCAGGTCGATGATCCGCCCGTCGTCGTTCAGCTTCACACAGCCAAAACGGGTCACATCCTCGCCTTCCCGCATATCCTTGCAGACCACGGTGATGTCGGCCTTCTTCTCGATATGATATTCCAGCACCTTATTGTAATCCAGCTTATATACGCCGTCTCCGGCCGCGATCACCACATAGGGCTCGTGGCTGCTCTTTAGAAAGCTCAAGTTCTGGTACAGAGCATCTGCCGTCCCACGGTACCAGTCGCTGCTCTCCGCTGTGATCGTGGGTGTGAACACGAACAGACCGCCCTGTTTGCGCCCGAAATCCCACCACTTAT
>CAJUSS010000074.1 GCA_910588895.1 uncultured Lachnospiraceae bacterium | reverse complement strand
CTCGATGGCATCCCCGGCATCTCCCCCGGCCTTCAGCATCCCGGCGCCCTTTTTTACGCCCTCTGCCGCCATCCTCCAGGTCGCGATCAATCCCCACATGCTGTCCCCTCCTCATCTCGTTTTATTTCTTCTGCTTCCTAAAAGCATACTTCCCGCTTAAGCTCTTTAAGATCGGGCGCATCCTCCGTCATAGCCTTTGCCACACGGCAGATGTTCCTTAAAGCATCGTTTAAGCCCGCCCCGCCCTTTTTCGGCGTCTTCACGATCATGATCTTGCCCTTATAGTCCTGGATCACCTGGTCGTTTTCCTGGGACATAGCTGCAAATGCTTTCACGCCTGTGGTCCTGATGATATCATCCGCGACCCTGGCGCACATCGCCGCGTAATCAGCATGATTAAAGGCCGGCCCGCAGACCGCCACATCCGGCTGCAGCTTCTTGACCATAGCGCAGAGCTTTCGGCTCACCTCGTCCGGATCGGCCAGATAGGTGCCGTTGCCGCAGCACAGGCACGCCATCACATGGCCGCCAATCTCTTTTAAAAAGGGCTGCATCATGACCGCCGGTCCCACAGCCTTTCTTTCCGGTGAGAGGCACCATCTTGTCATCCTTTGTCCCCAGTCCGGATCGGATCTGGTCAAACAGCATCACGATCTTCATAAAAACCCTCCTTATCCGCTTTCTCTCTCAATTATAGATCGTCAAAGGACAGATCGTCCAGAGAGATATCGTCCTCATCCTCTTCTTCCACCGGTTTCGTCTCATCCATCAGATACTGCTTATCCATCATCTTGATAAAGGGCATATAGATGAACACGCCCAGGATCAGCAGCAGCACCTGCAGAACGGCACCCTGCCACCCGGTAGCGAGAAATCCGGAGATCACCACCGGCATGGTCCAGGGGATCGCCACGCCGCTGCACAGCGGCACCAGGCCCAGGCTCATACAGATGTAGGAGATCACGATATTGATCGTGGGCACCAGCATAAAGGGGATCAGCATCATCGGGTTCAGCAGGATCGGAAGCCCGAATATGATCGGCTCATTGATGCCGAACACGCCCGGGATCAAAGCCAGCTTGCCCAGCTCCTTGATCCGTCTGGAACGGCAGAACAGCAGCATGGCGATCAGCAGCGATAAGGTAGAACCTGCGCCGCCAAAGGTGGCGAACAGATCCTGGAACTGCTGGGAGATGATGTTGGGCAGCGGCTGTCCTGCCTGGAACGCCGCCAGGTTCTCCGCAGACAGGGTCTGGAGGATCGGGTTGAACACCGCGCCCACCACGGAGCCGCCGTTCACGCCAAAGAACCAGAAAAAGTGCAGGAAGATATACGCGATCACCATGGCTGGCAGCGTGTTGCCCAGCTTTAAAAGTGGTGTCTGGAGGATGGTGAACACAAAATTAAAGGCATTTTTGTAGGGTGTCATAGCAAAGACTACATTGATCACAAAGAACACCAGCACAGACATCCCCGCCGGGATCAGCGCCGCAAAGGACTTCTCCACGGTAGGCGGCACGCCGTCCGGCATCTTGATGACCCAGCCCTTTTTATCCGCCCATGCGTAGACATGGACCGCAAGGAACGCACAGATGATCCCCACAAAGATCCCCTTGGAACCTACCCATCCCAGTGGGATCCCGCCCACGATCTGCTCCTCAAAAAGGATCTCATAGGGCATGATCAAAAACCAGCAGACCATGGCGATCGCCGCGCCGAACAGCTTATCCACCTGCATCTGCTCCGCAAAGGAATAGCCGATGCCGATAACGGCCAGCGCAGCCATGATCGAAAATGTGGCGTCTGTGGGCTTGGAAAAATAGGATGCCCAGTTTTCCCCGAAAAACTGTCCCCAGAACTCTGTCCAGCCCGGGCTCGGGAAATTGGCGATCAGCAGGAAAAAGGAACCTACGATCAAAAGCGGCATAAAAAATGTTTCTAATCTCTGTAACATGGCTACCCCCTATTTCTTATACGCCCGGTCATTTTGCAGCTTTCAGCATCTTGATCGCGGTCTTCAGCACCTTTTCTCCGTCCATCATCCCATAGGTGGTCTGGTCGATCACCGCGATCGGGATCCCGGTAGACCCAAACTTTTCCACGATCTCCTGATACCGGTGCTTCACCTGGGGCCCTAAAAGGATCACGTCCGGATGGCGCTCATCAGCTGGTCCTCCGCATGGACTAAGATCAAAGACCCGCCCACCGGTGTCCCCTTCGCTTCCATCTGGAGCAGCTGAAAATGTGCTTCATGCCCTTTTAAAAACTGCTCCTGTCCGGCTGCGATGCATTCCATCGCACCTTCAAAATCCCCGTCCTTTGCTTTTTTTATCTGTCCCTATCATACCTCTTTTTCCGGCCTTTGTGCAGTAGATCCATTTCCTAACAGTTAGAAAATGGATCGGTATGCATTTTATACGATCCATCTTGCGCGGTCGTCCTGATCGTCCCGGCATTTTTGCCGATCATCCTCCCAAGGGCAGGCTGCCCATAAAAATACCGGGCAAGCCTTTATCCTTGCCCGGTATACCCTGCGCTTGTCCGTCCCTATCCCATGATGCGCTCCATGAACTCCTCATAGGAACAAATCTCCGTCAGCTTTTCCAACTCATCTGGATGACCGATCATATCGGACACCCAGTCAAAAAAGATCTTGATCATCCTGCGGTCCCCCTCATTGATGGCGAACAGCATCACCAGCCGCACCTGGAAAGCGCCCCACTGCACAGGGCTGGCCAGCTGCGCCACCGCGATGGTGGACCTGCTGGCATAGGCGCGGAAAGCATGGGGGACCGCCAGCACATCGGCGAAAGAGGTAGGGCTCATCCGCTCCCGCTCCAGCACGATGTCCCGAAAGCTCCCGTCTACGATCCCCTCCTCCTCCAGCCCTCTGCACAGACAGGTGATCGTCTCCTCCGGAGACTTGCAGTCCAGTCCCTGGTGATAATGCTCCCTGCGTATCAGATGGCCCATGTGGGAGGCAAATTCCAGCCGGAACCGGTTCTTGTCCAGGCGGTTCAGGGCCTGGAGGATGCGCACCTCTGTATCCGCATCCACGAACAGGCTGATCGGCACGGTGGGGATATCCAGCTTATGCTCGATCGAAAAAGTGGTCAAAAGCAGATCTGGATCTGCCTGCTTCACTGCCGCCTCTTCAAAATAGTAGGACCGTTTGACCACCTCCATCCGGTCCTTGAACATCTCCATGATCCGTTTTTCGCACATCTCCGAAAAGGCCTGATTGTGGGGCATGATCATCACCGCCCGATATCTGCGGGCCGGATCCATCCGCTCACTGGCCGCCCCCAGATGGAGCGCGATGGATCCCTCTCCATATCTGCGATATGAGCACCCAATCCTTCCTCCAGATAGCCAACGATACAGACCCCCATCTCAAAGAGCAGCGGGTATTTCTGCTTGATCTCCTCCAAAAAGATATCCTCCAGCAGCACCTGGTTCTTCATCCGGTCCACCAGGCCGTGGAGATGCATCTTGAGCCCTGCCTTCAGGTCCTCGTCCCCCCGGTAATCCACGCCGAACACCTCCGTCAGACGGGTCAAAGACCCCTCCACCATCCGTTTTGTGTTCAGCCATTTCTCCCCCAGCTTGATGTGGTCGCTGGCATACTGGGAGGCTCTCCGGCCCATGATGACCAATGCGAACATGGCCACCTCCCCCGGCTGTACCCGGATATGCAGCCTTTTGGCGATCCGCTCGAAAAACACCTCTGCGATCTGGTATTCGATGGTCTCCTCCAGCCCCGGGTGCTCCTTCTCCAGCTGGACATAATGGCAAGCGCTGATGCGCTCGATGCTGGTCCCGGCATGGATGATCAGCATGGAGAACATGGCCTCATGGATCGAATAGTCATACTCCTCCAGCACTTCCAAAAAGATATCCTTTACCTCGATCAGGTCAAAGCTTTTGTACAAGTATGCCAGCCGGTCCAGGTTTAAAAAGTTCTCCTGGACCTCCGCCACTAAAAGATCTCTGTAAAATTTGCGCTTGCTGGCCTCATCCCCCTGGAGGGAGATACATTCCAGGCTCCGCACCAGCCTGAGCCCCTGGTAGGGCTCGATCATCCTGCGGATCCGTTTCAGGTCGTTCTGGATCGAGTGGTCGCTGACATGGAGCTGGTCCTGCAGCTCCACCAGGTTCAATTCCCGCTCTTCAAACAGCCGCCTCTGGATCATGTAGATGCACCGTGCCCCCGGCGTCTGGGGGATGTCCTGCCCATCCAAGGGCCTCTCTGCCGCCTTCTCCTGCCCCACCGCACAGTAGCCTTTCCGCACATTTGACACGATCAAAGGGCCTTCTCCATGCCGGTTCACCGCATCCACATCCGAGCGGATCGTCCGGTCGGTCACTTTTAAACGCTTCGCCAGCTCCCTGCTGGTCATCCATCCTCCTTTTTCCAGCAACAGCTCCAGCAGTCTTTCCTGTCTGTCATTCAGCATGATCTCCTCCTGCCTCATCCTTTACAGAAAAGGATCCATTATGCTCTTTCGTCATCTGCACATCACAAAAGAAAAGGTCCTCCACGGCTCAGCATGATCCAGCAGCATCTGCTCATATCCGGGCAGATGGCCGATGACATTCTTCCGCCCATCGTTGGGCATCTCTTGGAGGACCACCTGGAGCTCCCCTTTATACCTGGGATACCGGTCATTGACGATCACCACGTCGCCTCTCTTTAAGTCCCGGGTGCCCTCCGGCAAGATCTGGCACTCCCGGTAGACCACACGGGGCTGGGTGGAGCGGAGCATGTACGCGCTCATATCACCCCGGATCACATGCCCTTCCTCAAAATGCAAGATCGCCTGCTCCACATCGGTCAGCTCTCTCTCAGGGATGAAACCGAAGGTGAGCACAGCCGGATCCGCCTCCGCACAGGCCTCCAGCTCCTTATCGGACGCGTATGCATTGGCGATCAGCACGTCGTCCACCAGTCCCGTGGCAAAAAGATGGCGCACCTGGAAGTCCACCGGCAGCTCCCTGTGCAGCTCCAGCGTACACAGGCCCTCGCTGACCGGCCAGGGGCCAAATGCCCCCTCCTGCCTGCTGGAAACAAAGGCGGCCACATCCAGCCCGCAGCCCTTGACCGTCTCATTGCACTTCCTGAAATGCTCCAGGCTCAGACCGGTATAGCGCTGGGGATAAAAATTGTGACAGGTCACCAGCCGGCTCCGGTCCGGATGATAGGACAGCACATACCCGATGGACTCCGGATCCATGCTGGCGTTCAGCTCGATCTTCATCCCCTGCCGGTCATACGTCATGCGGCTGATCGTCCCCGCGTCAAAGCCTGCGTCCAGCCGGATCCCATCTGCATGCATCTTTCGGAATATGCTCAGGTCCTCACAAGAAGCCCCCAGCCTTTGGAACACGGCAGGATCCACATCCAGCATCACCTCCATCCCCGCTCTATGGGCCTCGTCGATCCGCAGCCGGTATCGGTCCACCAGCTCCTCTCTTTTCAAGTCACCCACACTGAGCAGACAGGTGAACATCCGTTCATATCCATAGTCCCCTGCTTTTCGGATATACTCCAGATCCTGCTCTGTTCCCCCGCGTTCTGGGTAGACCGAGATCCCTAGTCTTGCCATACCCCTCACTCCTTTCACTTATATGTTACTGCTATCATACCTTAATGAACAGCAAAAGTGGCGTAAAGGCGTTTCCTAGCTGTTAGGAGATCGATCTTCTTCACCGGACCGTTACGGCAGCCCCTTAACAAGGATCCGATCACAGCGGCGGCACAGCCTACAAGACCTCCTCCACAAGCTCCTGCAGCTCCTTCACCCTCTCCTTCTCCTGCGGGCCCTCGATCGAAAAGACCAGCTCATCGCCGCATCTGGCCATCAGGCCCATCAAGCCTATGACCTGGCAGGCATCCGCTCTCCTGCCCTTGCAGACTACATAGATCTGATGCTCCAGAGTCCGCGCTCCCTGGACCAAACGCAAGGCGTTCCTCGCATGTAAGCCATTGCGGTCGGCTATCTTATGTGTAAATGTGACCATGATCTTCCTCCAGCAAACTGTGATATATATCCTATCTTAACAATTTTCTCCCGAGAGATCGACCGGGGCAGTCAGAGGAGTCGCGCTCTCGCTCCGGGAAACAAAAGCGGGGTTCCTTTTGTGACAAGCCCCTCCCGGAGCTACTTTAGCCGACTGGCTTTTTGGCGTATCGGATGCGGACGGGTGACCGATCATGCGCCTGCTCCATCCACCCCACTGTCGAACAAGAGCATCGGGTCTAAACGGCGGATGCGCGCCACACCAAACCCGTCGACAGCATGATGGATACAGGTCTTCACACAAAGGCCGCAGCTGTTGCAGCGGAAGGGATAGAACACCACCCTGGACCGCTCCCCTTCTTTTTTTACTGCAAGAGCATCCTGCGGGCACAGCTTCTCACAGACGCCGCAGCCCTGGCAAGCGGGAGCGATCATGGGGACCATCCAGCCAAAGGATCCGCTGTCGTTTGCGGCAAGGAGGTCCTTTAAGAGACGGCGGTACAGCGCCCCGTCCATCATGCTCTCGGAGGGCGCATAAGCGGAAAGCTTGCTCCTCAGCCCTTCATCTGCCTTCTTAAAAAGCTCGCGGCGGCCGATCTCCTGCCGGATCTCCTCTTCCGCCTCCGGCCCTTTTGAAAACCGGAATCGCTGATGGAACCGCTCCTTCCCCCAAAAAAGCACCAGACTTTCCAGAGTCTTCTGCCAGACCCCATCTGCCTGGGGCGTGGTCTCCGGCAGACCTTCGGTCAGAAAGACCACCTTTTTGCGAAGGCTGATACAAGCCAGATATTCCCATGGCAGGATGGCAAATGGATCCACCTTCAGATGAGCGTTCCCGCCGTAGGGTTTGGATGCGATCAAGATCGTCTCCTCCGGAGCCTTTAACACCCTTAGATAAGAAGCTGCGTTCGTGGCCGAGGAGGCGATGCAGCGGGTCGGGCAGGCCGCCACACACAAGTTGCAGTTGATGCAGCGGATGAAGTCCGCCTCCTTGCAGCCCACGCCAGAATAGACCCCCTCCGGGCAGATATCCCCGCAAGCCGTGCATTTATGCTTCACCTGGCGGCGGTTGATACAATGTTCTAAGTCCTTTGACGGATGGCTCTCGGCCAGAGCCCGCCCGATCACATAATGAAAAACAAGATCTCCAAATAGCATGCTCTTCTATCTCCTGTATCTGCAGCATTTCCTGTCCTGATCTAAATTAAGCGATACAACATAAGGGAGTATAACATACTGGAGCAGACAATACAAGTGAACAAAGAACCGACTTTTTGTGATCCATATTGTGGTAACATTTCATGATCGGCACTTGCCATCCGCCCTATAACATGTTATAATAAGCGACAACCACATGTATGAAACAATGCATGAAGAACAAGGAGGGAAAAACGATGAGCAAGTACGGCATGGTACTGAACCTGGACCGCTGCATCGGCTGCTACGCCTGTGTCGTCGCCTGCAAGATGTGCTACGGCACGCGTCCCGGCGTCAACTACAATGCGGTGAACACGGTGGAATATGGAGAGGGCGCAGATGCCAGACAGCGCTATGTGCTGACGATGTGCATGCACTGTGATAACGCACCCTGCGTGGAGGTCTGTCCGACCGGAGCTACCTACAAGACAGACGAGGGAGCGGTGGTCATGGACTATGAGGCCTGCATCGGCTGCGGCGCCTGTGTGGGGGCATGTCCCTATGGAGCCCGCCATCTGGTAAAGGATGACGTGACCAGCTTCGAGGGCAGTGTGGCTCCCTATGAGGAGGAGAGCTCTGAACGTCTGGATGTGGTGGAGAAATGTACCTTCTGCTATGAGCGCGTAAAAGCCGGCCAGCAGCCTATGTGTACCACCTTCTGTCCCGGACAGTGCCGCATCTTCGGCGATGTGGAAGATCCGGAGAGCGATATCTCCAAGTACATAACCGAAAAAGGTGCATTTAACATCGAAGGGACCAGCATCTGGTATGTGATCCCGGAGGGCATGGACCGCGGGCTGCTCCCGAAGCCCTTAGCTGAACTGATCGGGGCATCGGCCGGATCGGAGTCCACCGATGAGACCACAGCGGCAGCAGAAACGACAGGAGCCGCCTCCGAGGCAGCCACGACCGAAGCCGCACAGGAGGCCTCCTCCGATGGCGGTACGGGCAGCGGCGCCACGATCGGCATCGTAGGCGGAGCAGCCGTCCTGGCGGGCGCAGCGGTGGCCTTAAACGCGAAGAACAAGAAAGCGAAAGCCGAGGAAAAGAAAGACGATAAGGGAGGTACAGATAATGCCTAGACTCAGCAGGAGACAATTTCTGAAATTAACGGCGGCATCTGCCGCTGGCGCAGCGGTCGCCGGCAACGGATTTTTCATTTTCCCAGACCACGAGGCCTTAGCGGCCAGCGACGCGCCGGAGGAGGTCAAGTATTCTCACTGCGTTATGTGCAACCACGGCCCCCGCTGCGGTATGAAGCTGATCCTCAAGGAGGGTAAGATCTACCGGGTCGAGAAACGCGAGGACTATCCCAACACCCTGCTGTGCGCCAAAGGGATCGCGGCGCTCCAGGAGATCTATGAGCCGGACCGTCTCCTGTATCCCATGAAGCGCACCACACCAAAGGGGTCCGACGACCCGAAGTGGGAGCGGATCAGCTGGGATGAGGCGCTTGAGACCATCGCCGAGAAGCTGAACGCCATCAAGGCAGAATACGGCGCCGAGAAGGTCCTGTTCATGACCGGCGATCCCAAGGAGCCCCGCTCTGCAGTCCAGAGACTGGCCTTCACCTTCGGCTCCCCCAACATGGGCACCGAGAGTTCCACCTGCTATAAAGCCACCGAGCTGGCTACAAAGCTCTTATACGGACCGGAGTGGTTCACTGCTTCCTCTCTGGCCACCGGATCCGGCCCCACCCCCGGAAAGACCAAGGTCTGTATCATCTGGGGCAATAACCCGCCCTGGTCCTCTCCTTTCAGCTATAACGGCATGAAAAACGGCCAGGAGAGCGGCACTGTAAAATATATCGTGGTGGATCCCCGTATCACCCCCACGGTCCATGCCTTCGCCGACGTGCATCTGCAGATCCGTCCCGGCACCGACGGCGCTCTGGCTCTGTGCTTTGCCAACGCACTGATCGAGAACGACGCCTATGACAAGGACTTCGTGGAAAACTGGACCCATGGCTTTGAGGAGTACGCGGCTTATGCCAGCGAGTTCACGACAGCGAAAACGGCAGAGATCTGCCAGATCCCGGAGGAGACCCTGCAGGCGGCCATCGACATCCTGCTGACCGAGGGGAGTCCCATCGTCTGCAAGAGCTCGGCGGCCTTCCCCCACCACACCAACGGCATCAATAACTACCGGGCGATCATGTCCCTGATCCCGCTGACCGGCAGCCTGGATGTGCCCGGCGGTCTGAAGATCGCAGATGAACCGCTGAACTTTGACGAATGGCAGATGACCTTTGAATTCGCCCGTTCCAGCGATCTTTTGCCGGAGCTGGATCATCTGCGGGTAGACCGGGAATACTTCCCTGTATGGGCTGATACCGACCAACAGGGCAGCGTGCAGCTGAACCGCATCCCCGAATATGTAGAGACCGGCGCGATCAAGGCCTGCGTGATGTTCGGCGGCAATGCCATGATGTGGCCTCAGTCCCATCTCTACCAGGAAGCCTTCCAGAAGATGGACTTCTGCGTAGCCGCAGACTTCTATATCCGTCCCTGGACCCACAACTATGTGGATATGGTGCTGCCTGCGGCCATGAGCTGGGAGCGTTCCTGCCCTCTGACCGTGTTCGGCCGCAAGATCTTCCTGCGTGAGCCTGTGGTAGAGCCTGCCGGCGAGGCCAGGAGCGACTACCGCATCTGCTGTGACATCGGCACGGCATTGGGCTACAGCGAAGAATTCTGGGGCGGCGGAGAAAAGTCCGAGGAGAACTGCATCCGCGAGTCCCTGCGCCATCTGAAGGTGGATACGCCGATCACCTATGAGGATCTTAAGGCGGCATCGCCGGCTCCCGTGGAAGTCCCGCTTAAAGGTGAGCCCCAGGATAAGAAATATGAGAAAGGCCTGCTGCGCGAGGACGGACAGCCCGGCTTTACTACGCCTACCGGAAAGGTGGAGTTCGTATCGGAGATCCTGCGCGAGCATGGCTTCGATCCGCTGCCCACCTACAACGAGCCGGTGCAGAGCCCGATCAGCACGCCGGATGTGTATGCCGAATACCCCCTGATCATGAACAGCGGCAACCGTGTCCCCATGTACACCCACAGCAAGGAGCGGAACCTGCCCTGGCTGAACCAGTTCATGCCGGAGCCCATCATCCGCTTAAACCCGGAGGATGCCGCCGAGAGAGAGCTTAAGAACGGCGACATGGTAAAGGTGACCAGCCCCTACGGCGAGCTGACGGCAAAGCTGGAGATCTCCGTGATGATCAAGAAGGGCGTGATCGATATGTTCCACGGCTGGGAAAAGGCCAATGTCAACGAGCTGGTCAGCCGCGACTTCGATCCCATCAGCGGATTCCCGCCATACAAAGAGGGGCTCTGTCAGGTAGCAAAAGCTTGACGAAGATGACGGCCGCTCCTAAGAGCGGTCGTCGGATATCGGCTTAAAAACTGTCGGATATCCGCTTACAACTGGCTTTTTTCCTCGTGATGTGATAAACTGGTAACAGCCCAGACTGTCCAGCACATCCACATGAGCGCAAAATAAGACGGTCCGACGGCTCCAGACCAAACGAAACGAGGAAAAAAGCCAGATGCTCCACAAGATAAAAAGTGAAAAATTATACGAACAGGTCGTGGACCAGCTGATGTCGCAGATCGAACAGGGTGTCTACCAAGCCGGGGACCTTCTCCCCAGTGAAAAAGAACTGGTCGAGCTGACCGGCGTCAGCCGGGTCACGATCCGACAGGCGTTGCGCATCCTGAGCGAGGCAGGCTATATCGAGACGCTGCAGGGAAAGGGGAGCCGTGTGATCCTGGAGCATATCCCGGTGGCAGAAGATCATACAGAGGCTGATATGCGTGGCTTTCAGGTCCATCGTATGAACTTCGAGACATCGAACCAGGTCCGTCTGCTGTTAGAACCGGAGATCGCACGGCTGGCCGCGCAGGTCGCCACAGAGGAGGATCTGGAGTATATGCGCCGCAGCCTGGAGGAGCCGGACGAGGATGCGATCCTGCGGAAAGAGGATTTTCACCGGATGGTGATCCGGAGCGTGAAGATCCCCTATCTGCTGGATGTATACGACGACATGCGGCGGCTGGAACAAAAAGACCGATGGTTCCAGGAGGAATATCCGGCACAGCGCAAGGATATCTCCGAAAAGCTGGACCGGCAGCATCGAAAGATCTTTGACGCGATCCGCCGCCACGACGGGGAATTCGCTTATTTTTACATGAAAGAGCATCAGACCTATATCCTGGAGATCTACCGGGCCTATTTCGACGGATTAGACAAACAGTATTTCCGGATCCCAAGCCACAGATAGATCTGGTGAGCGCGTTTCTTGTGCGTGAGCCACTATCCACAGGTTGACCAAAAGGTCCGCTGCGGACGGGTGACCAGCCATGCGCCTGTATCTATACGCCAATTGGCGTGGGTGTGGATAGCAACGTGTGTGAAAGCCACAAGACTCTCCCCATCGCAATGTATTGACAAAAGCAGCGAACATCTGTATAGTAAGAGACAAGATCATTTGCAAGAAAGGTGTGCGTTTTATGAAGATCGGCATACAGGAGTTATTGCTCGTCTTTATCGTCGCTTTGATCGTTCTCGGGCCGGACAAGCTCCCCCTGTATGCACGGAGATTTGGGGAGGCCCTGCGTGAATTCCGCAGATTTTCCTCAGATGCCACAAAGGATATCCGCGAGAGCATCGTGGAACCTTTAGAGGAAGCCCAGCGCCCTATCCGGGAGGCCCTGGAACCGATCGCGACGTTGGAGAAGGAGATCAAGGGCGAGGTGGCCGGACTCCAAAGGTCACTCTCCTCTATCGGCAGCCCTGTGAAAAAAGACAGCGGGACCGCAGCGATGTCTCCCGAGGCGGGAGCTGACCGTCCGGTATCGGATGATACGGGCAGCACGCCGGATACAGACGTTATCGGCACGGCGCCGGACAAGGCGGGCAGCACGCCGGATACAGGCGTTATCAGCACGGTGTCAGGTGGGACGGACAGCCCTCAGGCTGCCGGTCCGGGTATCGCGGATGTGGGGGCTCCGGCGGTCGCAGACATGCCCTCAGATCCCGACAGGTCTGACCATCTATCTACAGCAAAAATAGCAGTTCAGGAGGATTTATCATGAAGATCGGAACCCAGGAATTACTTATCGTCTTAGCTATCGCCATACTGATCTTTGGGCCTACCCAGATCCCCAAGCTGAGCAAGATCCTCGGCAAGAGCATCAAAAACTTCCGCTCAGGCATGTCCGACGGAGATGAAGAGAAAGACACCTCTGGATCATGATGAAAAAGCAGAAGAATAACGCAAAAAGACCGCACGGACAAGAAAGGCAGACCATGACCCTGACCGGGCATCTCAAGGAATTGCGGAACCGGCTGGCGATCTGCATCGTCTGCCTTATCGTATCCTCCCTGGCGGGTCTGCATTTTGCGCCCGGACTGGTGGAGCTGCTGACGGATATCGGAAAAAGCTACGGGTACAGCTATGTGTTCCTCGCACCTCAGGAACTGCTCATGCAGTATTTTTCCATCGCGCTCCTCTCCGGCGTGTGCCTTACTGTCCCTGTGATACTCTACCATATCTGGGCTTTTGTGCATCCCGGGCTACGAAAAAACGAGGATACCCTTTTTTTGGCAGCCATATCTTCCGGGCTGCTCTGTTTTGTTATCGGGATCATCTTTGCCTATAAGATCATGCTCCCGTTCATGCTCCATTTTCTTATCGGTATAAGCGCAGGGACCGAGATCGTCGCTACGATCAGTGTACAGAACTACATCTCTTTTCTGCTGACGATCTTTATGATATTCGGTATCGTGTTCGAGCTGCCGGTCATATCCGTCCTGCTGACCCAGATGGGGCTTTTAAAAGTGGCGTGGATGCGGAAAGGCCGAAGGGTGCTCATCGTGATCATCTTTGTGGTAGCCGCCCTGATCACACCTCCGGATATCGTATCCCAGATCATGGTCGCTATCCCCATGATCGGTCTGTATGAACTGAGTATCATCATCTGTTCGATCTTGATGCGGTTCAGGAAGAAAACAGCCAGAGCGGAGGAGACGGACGAACAGCCGCGTACCTGATAAAGGCATCCAAAAAACATATCCGCATACTTGCGGCCCTGCAGAAAGATCGGCGGTCACGATGACCGCCGATACATTTTTTCCTCTTTGTCGTTCCTATACACTCACGTCGATATTCCCCCCCGCTGCCAGTGCAGCGCTCATGATCTCCCCGGAACTTCCATAGGTCGCATCCTGTACGCCGTCCAACCCATCCGAGAGTATCTGTCCGGTGGTCTGTGCCAGCTCCTTTCCCTCCTCGCTGATCTCCACCTGATCGGCATCCGGGCCTTCTGCCTTTCCGGTGCCCGTTCCCTGAGCCTGCCCTTTTTGGCCGGCCTGCTCCTGCCGTTCAGCCCGTCTGGCCTCGATCAGCGCTTCCTGCTGCTCCTCCTTCTTCTTCTCTGCTTCCTTTGCATCCAGCTCCATGCCATTGGCCGTCTTTTCGCTGTAATCATCCGCCTGTTCCACGACCCCGGCGGCATAGCCCAGCGCGCGTTTCATCTTATCTACATCGCCCTTGCGCTCTGCCTCCTTTGCCACGTTCATAGGCGTGGACAGCATGTTGACGCTGGTGCTCGCTCCAGCCAGACCTTCCATCGTCTTCACGTTCATATGGTTACCTCCTTTGCCTTTTTGTGTGCCTTTAGACAGGCTCTCATGCGGGCAGCAGCCTCCCGGCTTACCGCGTATAAAAGCCCCTCAACTATAGCTATCGGCATCCAAAAAAGGAGGCTTAGGATGATGATACAGACGGTCTTTCTGCTGTCATATACGGTTTTGCAGACTGCAATGGCCGCTTCAATGGCCAGCGTCTGCCTGCTTCAGCGGCAGCAGGACCGACAAGGTAAAGATCCCCTCCCTCACCTCCATATGGACCGTTCCGTTATGAACGGCAGCCGCCGCTCTGATATTAGAAAGCCCCAGACCATGGCATCCCGGCCGTTGCTTTTGGCTCCCGCCTGTTTCCCGCACATCTGCAAGATCCGTGCTGTTCTGCACCTCCAGAAAGAGACATTTTTTAACAGCGTTTACATATATACGGATAAAAGGGGCATCACCGCTCTCCGTCCTTGACGCATCCGTCTTCTCCTGCAGCCTGCCGCAGGCCTCCACCGCATTGTCCAGGCTGTTCCCCACGATGATGCACAGATCCATGTCTTTGATAGGGCAGTCGGCCGGCAGCCGCGCATCACACTGCCAGCCGATCCCCCGAGCCGCAGCCTGGCGCTTTTTGTGGTAAAGGAGCGCATCCATCACCAGACTCCCGGTGGCCTCCTCCCCCGCCTCCACACTCCCGGCCTTTGTCAGCTCCCGCAGATAGGTCCCCGCCTGCTCCCACTGCCGTGCCTGCACCAGGTTCTCCAGAGCCAGCATATGATTTTTCATGTCATGCCGCAGGCGCTCCATCTGCCCATACTGTTCCTCCAGCATCTGATAATAGCGCACCTGGGACTGGTACTGCTCCTTTGCCCTCTCTTTCCGGAAGACCTGCTCCATCCCAAACACAAACCCCCCTGCCGCTGCCATTCCCAGCCCGGTAAAGATGCATATGGCGCTGTGGCTGAAGAGCTGTTCCAGATACAGCTCATGACCGCCCCAACTGTGGACCATGATCCCGTTGCTGGCCGCCTGGTTGACCAGATCCGTCAGCAGGAGAACGCCGGCCAGGGGAACGAGCAGCGAAAGATACCAGCTTTTTGTCTTATCGATAAAAACAGAGGACAGATGACCGGAGGCCCATTCCACCCCGATCATCCCCGCTGCGCAGGTCAAGATCTGGAGCGCTCGATCTGCCCATATGCCCATACCTTCGGCCGCCCACCCACAGCCGCCTCCTGCCATATGGATGAAGGACAGGCTCACGCAGCACATAAACGACTCGCTGAAGTTCCACAGAAGACTGGTCAGCACCATCAGGATGACTGCCGCCAATAGCTTCTTTTCCTTCTTTGCCCGGAACACGGCCATAGCCAGGCCGATGAGCAGCACATGGCCGCACATGGCATACAGGATATAGGGAAGCCCATACATCTCCCTCTCTATGGCCAAAGTCACCGCTGCATGACCGCAAAAAAACAGCCCGCCAAAGATCCTCCCTTCAGCTGGCCTTCCACCCAGATGTCTGGTCAAAAAGCGTGAAACACACCAGGCATATCCCAGACAGCAGACGAATGACAAATACATCATAAGATCCCCCCGTTCTCCCGCATATACGCCAGGATCGCCTGACAAAACTCCTCATACCTGCGCTTGGCGATGACGATCCTCTCGCCATTGTCCAGGACCGCCTCCTGCCGGTCATACATATCCACATGCCTTAGGTTCAGCAGATAGCTCTTATGGCACCGGAAAAACCCTTTTTCCTTCAGCTGCTCCTCCAATACCCCTATCCGCTCATAGTAGGTAAAGCTTTCGTCTTCCCCATGGGCCTCCACCTGTCTGCCCCGGATCTCAAAGTACAGGATATGATCTAAAAAGAGCTTTCTCCTCTTTCTCTCCCAGCTCACCACGATATGGTCCTGAGAGACCCCTCTCGCCTTCCAGGCCGCCCGACGCAGGACATTTTTCAGCTTTTCATCCTCCACAGGCTTCACCAGATAGTGGAACGCTTCTACATCATATGCGTCAAACACATACCGGCGGCTGGACGTCAAAAAGACCAGCAGCTTGTCAAAGGACAGCTCCCGGCATCTCCTGGCCGTCTCCATACCATCCATCTCATCCATGAGGATGTCCAGGAAGATCAGATCGAACCGGTCCAAGGCTCTTAACAGCTCTCTCCCGCTGCAGAAATGCTCGACGGTGCAGGAAAACTGCAGCTCCTTGGCAAGGTCTCGTATCCTGGCCGCTATATGCAGACATTCTAAAAGCTCATCATCGCAGACCGCGATCGACAGCATGATCCCACCTTCTTTCCCATGAAAGTCTGCCGCTTGGCAGACATCCTACATCCCGGCCTGTCGGGTACATAAAGGCCTCCTATGCCCTATATCGGCGGAAAAGAGGTGAACTATATCATCCTTGTCATGAACGGACGGAAAAAGGGCATAAGATCCTTCTGCCCTTAGGATCTCCTTCTTATGAAACAACTGCCGCACCAGCTTGAAAAACGTCCCGGCAGGCAATACCTGCTTTCGACAAACATGCCTTTAACCCCTTGTCCGATGTTACGACTATCATGTCTCGTCCAGCTTCTATCACACCTTGTGCTGTCGCTGCGATCATCGCATCCATTGAAGCAAAGTTATTTGTCAACGCGTGGAGGATCAATTTTTCTGCCCTTTGGATCGTGCGATCATCAAAGGGCAGGATATCTACTGTAAATAAAGGAGAGGTTCCTGCGATCGTTTCTTTTATCAGTCTTTGCCAGCCATTGACCCTCTTTCGATCCCAGCGTGCCCTGGGCTTGGTGTACCACTGGTTCTGGCAAGGGGCTCCTGCCGCAGAAAGAGAACGTGTACATCTCTGAAAGCCACCACTGCTCCCCCTGGCATATTTCCCAAGGACAGATATGATCTCCACTTTTGTGATCGTGGAGATAAAAAGGCGGCTATTGACAAGCGTATGGATCTCGGATGAGAAGACCGTATTGTCTTTCTGCTGCTCTCTTGATCTTTTTAGCAGTTCATAATAGGCATTTGTATCTAACAGATATTCTTTTGGCATCTTTATGTTTTCTCCTTAGTATCCATAAACGACACTTACATAGTCATCTCAATCATTTGGGAACTCCCTGAACAACACATCGATCGCGCTGTCATCAATAGGAGCCAATTTTTTTTCGATCGCTCCTACCAGCTCGTCAAGGTCCGCTCCCGGGCCTTTATTGATGTAACCATCGATACCGATATTCGTCAATCGCTTGATGTCGGCAAAATCACTATAGTTTGTATACACGATAACGGAGATAAAGGGATCCTCTTTGCGGATATCACGCAAAACCTCCTCACCGGAGATCCCTGGCAGCTTCAGATCCAAAAGGATCAGATCGTACTCCCTTTCCCGAAACAGCTCCAGACCTTCCATACCACTACTGGCAATGTCCGCCTGGAACCCATCCATCTCTAATGCCTCCTTTACAGCGGCAGCCGTTGCGCGTTCATCCTCGATGATCAATATCCGACTCATCCTTATACCCCTCCTTTTGCCTGTTGGATCTGTATCATAAATCTAGCACCTGACTGAAAGCTTTTATCGATTTGGATCGTGCCATTAAACATCTTGAGGATATTCCAAACGATATACAGGCCGAGACCTTCTCCACCATTTCCTGATGTCGGATCTTTTGTAGAAAAAAACGGTTCAAATACCTTCTGGAAATTTTGTTCGGGGATACCCGGCCCATTGTCGGTAAACAAAATAGTAAGAACGCCCTGCACCGGTCCGGTGATATCGATCGTGATATGCCCGTCTTTTTCAATGGCCTGCATCGCGTTTAGAGCCAGGTTGTAAAATACTTGAGAAAACTGTACCTGGTCGCCTGACAAAGTAAGATCCGTCGGCCCATCGATCTGATAGGTGATGTTCTGTCCGCACAGCCTGGTCTTCAGATCATCAAACACTTTTTCGGCACATGCCCTGACGCTGAACGCACCCGACTCGTCTTTTGGTGAAACGATTGGGCCAAATCGAGACAATAGCGTTCCAATGCGATCCGTCTGGCGCAAGATATCCGACAACAGGACCTGCAAAGCTTCCGGCGTCTCCAGATCTCTCTGTACTTTTTTTTGGTAAAGCTGTACAGCGTAGCGAATATTCGTGATCGGCTGTCCTAACTCATGGGAAAACCCTTTGAGAAGGTCACGCAGGGCGATCATCTGGCGATCATGCTCCTGCTCAGATACCAATTCCTTCATCCGCTGCCAGACAGCTTGCTCCGACTCAGAGACCAGTTCCCTCATCCGCTGCCAGACAGCTTGCTCCGACTCCATCTGGTCTTTTCTGTAGGAAAAAGACGCTCTGGTCCGCCTCTTTTTCCTCTGCACACGTTTTTCGGCTTGCTCCTGCTCCAGATACCGAATATGGTCGTAGATGTTCTGTGCGGACTCAAACCGATCCAGACCCAGGTAAAAATTATACAGA
>CAJUSS010000073.1 GCA_910588895.1 uncultured Lachnospiraceae bacterium | reverse complement strand
CCCCGGCCATCCTGCAGGCCTTCTTGATATTGGCCGATGCCTCCCGGGCAAAGGGATGGGTGGCATCGATCACATCGGTAAGACCATTATCCTCCATCCATCGGCCCATCTCCCCAGCATCCATACGCCCTGTATGGACCGTCAAAAAAGGACTTTCTCCCAAAAGTCCTCTCCCATGCTCTGTAGCCACCGACACTGCCGCAAAGATCCCACTTTCTGTGCAGACCTCTGCCAGCAAACGCCCTTCTGTGGTACCCCCAAATATGCCAAGCTTTCTACCCATCAATCCTCCTCCATCTCCTGCTCCAGCCACAAGCCCCTCTGCCATCCGTTCACCCATCCCCTTCCAGCGCCCGCAGCGGCCGCCCTGCCCCTACCCGGCCGCTGCCATTTTCTGCCCCTGGCGACAGCCCTTTACCACGGTCACAGCAGACGCAGCCATGGGGCCAAAAGGCCGGCAAATGGAGACAATGTGCCAAGCACGCAAAAAAAGATCGATATCCGCCGGATCGCCCTCTGTTCCTGGGGGACCAGGATCTTTCCCGGCTGTCCGGGGATATAGTACAGCTTCACCCTCTCCCCTTCTTTTACCGGACTGGTATTATGGCCTTTGGGAGATACGATCCTGTGCATGATCCCTTCCGCATAAAATTTATACACCGGTCGATAGACGATGCTATTATCCACCCCTCTGCCAGGTTCGATCGATACCACCGTTGCCTGGACCGAAGCCGTCGCCATCCGCCGCTTTTTCCACAAAAGATAGCGTATGGACATCCCGATATAAAAGAAGAGCAGCCCCATAAAGATAAACCACAGATCAAAAGAAAACCGGGCTTCCTCCTGCCTTTTCCACTGGCCCAAGGTCACGCTCCCGCCGAACAGACAAAAGACGGTCCAGAAAAGCATCAAAAAAAACCAGATCTTCCCGCACTGCAGCGGCAGCTGTACTTCCTTTACAAGCAGCAAAAGCACATCGAAAGACGGCTTTTGGATCTTCTCCTCATCCATCTTCATCTGGA
Source organism: uncultured Lachnospiraceae bacterium (assembly GCA_910588895.1). Lineage (GTDB taxonomy): Bacteria > Bacillota > Clostridia > Lachnospirales > Lachnospiraceae > Caccovicinus. The sequence continues at coordinate 17,321 of CAJUSS010000073.1, read as the reverse complement.
CAAGACGCATCAGAAAGACCAGATAGATCCCCAGCGCACAGCCAAAGGAGATAGCCAGCACACCGGCCGTCAGCCGTATATATGGATCCTTCATAACTGCCTCCTCTCTCTGCTCCAGCCTGCGGGACCTGCTGTGCAGCACGCTCTATCCTTCTCTTCCCCCGCTCTCCGCTTTCGTGAACATTATAGCACAGGATCTTGTGCGAGTCATTTTCTTTTTCGCCCGGCTTTTGCCTTTTGCTCCTGCTCCTATCCTTTTGGTTGCATCCTCCCCGCTTTTCCGCTATACTTACTCTAAGACATCCTGGACACCTCCACACCCATATCCCACAGAAAGGAGCTCTCTATGAACGATCTATATGTGGTCGGCATCGGCCCCGGCGCTTATGAAAAGATGACCCTGGAAGCGATCCGGGTCCTGGAAAACTGCCAGACGATCGTCGGCTACACCGTTTACATCGACCTGATCCGGGATCATTTCCCGGACAAGACCTACATCACCACCCCCATGCGCCAGGAGGAGGCCCGCTGCCGGATGGCACTGGAAAAAGCAGCGTCCGGCTGTCCCACAGCCCTGATATGCAGCGGCGACAGCGGCGTATATGGCATGGCCGGACTGGTGCTGGAGCTTTTACCAGGCTATCCAAAGGTCCGTGTGAAGGTCATACCTGGGGTGACCGCCGCCTTAGCCGGAGGCGCCCTCCTGGGCGCTCCTCTGGCCCATGACCTTGCGATCATCAGCCTGAGCGACCTCCTTACCCCCATGGAAAAGATCCGGGCCAAGCTTGAGGCCGTGGCCGCTGCCGACCTTGTGATCTGCCTCTATAACCCCTCCAGCAAAAAAAGAAAAGACCATCTGAAGATGGCCTGTACGATCGTGCTGGGCTGCCGCCATAAGGACACGGTCTGCGGGATCGTAAAAAACATCGGCCGTAAAGGCCAGGAGCTGAAGATCTTGACGCTGGAAGCCCTGGCGGAGATGGAGACGGATATGTTCACCACCGTCTTTATCGGAAATTCCCAGACCAAAAAGATCGGCCCCTACATGGTGACCCCCAGAGGATATACGGTCGCGCCCCATACCCGCTAACGAAAGCGTTTGGCACGAAAGCGCGCCGCTCCGAAGGATCCTGTATCAGGGCGTGCTCTTTGGGCACACCTTACGGAACCCGGTCTCAAAGCCGGGATCATAGAGCTTAGACCGGGCATAGTCCTTCTGGGCCACCCCATCCCCAACGATGATCAGGGCAGTCTTTCCGATCCCTTCCCTTTCCCCTGTGGCCGCCAGCCCGCCTACCGTACAGCGGCACAGCTTTTCCTCCGGCCAGGTCGCCTTGTAGACGATCGCCGCCGGCGTGCTGCGGTCATATCCGCCTGCCAGCAGTTCTTTTTCCAGGCTCTTTAGGAGGCCCGCGCTCAAAAAGATGACCATGGTGGCCTGATGGGCCGCAAATGAGCGGATTCTCTCCCGGTCCGGCACCTTGGTCCGCCCTTCCATCCGGGTCAGCACTACACTCTGGGAAATGTCCGGAAGGGTATATTCCATCTTAAGAGAAGCCGCCGCGCCGCAGAAGGAACTGACGCCGGGACAGACCTCATAGGCGATCTTTTTGGCCTCCAGTGCATCCATCTGCTCCCGGATCGCCCCGTACAGACATGGATCCCCCGTATGCAGACGCACCGTCATAAGTCCTGCCGCTTCTGCCCGGCAGATCTTTTGGAGCACCTCTTCTAAGGTCATCTTCGCGCTGTCAAAGATCTTGCAGCCTGCCTTTGTCCCCTTTAACAGGCCCGGGTTCACCAAAGATCCCGCATAGATCACCACATCCGCCTGCTGTAAAAGCCTTGCTCCCCGCACTGTGATCAGGTCCTCTGCCCCCGGGCCTGCGCCTACGAAATGTACCATGCTCTCTCCTTTCTATCCCATTCCTTTTCCCGTTCCTTATCCACCGGCCGACCAGAAGGTCCGCCTATCACGGATCCAAAATGTCACGGATCCACGATAAAAAGGGAGTAGTACCCGGCGTCCTCCTCGATCTCCTCCACGGTCCGATACACCGTTTCTCCTTCCATCCCGCAGCGCTGCACACCGCAGGCGGTCAGACCATGGGCGATCAGCGCCTCCTTTACATCCCCGATCTTTTTTCCCGCTTTCATCAATACCTTGACACCGGTCAGCTCCAGCCCGCCCTCCACCGGGTAGGAGGCCGGGAGCACATGGAGCGCTTCTTCCCCGCTGACCAGCGCCCTTTCCAGTCTGGCGGCCGCCGCACAGAAAGAAGGGACACCGCTGATCAGCTCTCCCGTCCCTCCCGCCTCCCGTACCAGATGATACAGATACCAGCCGGTGGAATAGATGGTCACATCCCCCAAGGTCAAAAAGGCCACATCCTTCCCATCTTTAAGACATGCAAGGAGCTTTTCGGCCCCCTCCCGGTGGCTCTGTTCCAGCCGCTCCTTATCCTTCGTCATGGGCATCGGGATCGGAAGGCACTCCTTTTCCTCTATCTCCGGTACCGTCTGTCTTGCGATCTGGTAGGCGGTACATGTCTCCTTCTCTTTGCCGGGAAATGCGATCACATCCGCTCTCCGGATCATCCGCACTGCCTTGAGCGTCATCAGCTCCGGATCGCCCGGCCCCACACTGATGCCATAAAGCCTGCCCTTTTTCATCTCCTCCTCCTCTTCTGTTCTGTCTCCATAAACTCCCCTGCTCACTCAATAGCCCCCGACAGCTCCTGTATCATCTGCGCCGCCCCCGGCGTCATGCCCAGCACGCCTCTGTCGTTGGTGAACAGAAGGGCCTCTATCTTGAGCCGTCCACCCGCCCGGCGGGTCAGATGGAGATGGATCCGCTCCATGGCCATGGCCATCACCGCCTCCCGCAGGCCACGCCTCTCCTCCAAGATCTCCAGCGCCCCGTCCACAGTGATGCAGCTCAAGATCCGCCTGACCATGGCCTGATCCGCGCCGCAGGCCGCCCCGTAGGCCGCCAGGCACTCCATCCGCCCGTCCGCCATGGAGGAATGGGTGTCCATCACACCGGCTGCCACCTTTAAGAGCTTTCCGGCGTGTCCCACCAAAAGGAAACGCTCCACACCGGCCTCCGCCGCCATATCGATCGATGCCCCGATATGGTTGCTGCATTTGACCCCATCCGCTATCGACAAGCCCAGATGCTCCGCCGCAAACCGCTCCCCATAATTTCCCGGGACCACCAGCAATATCCGCTCCCTTCCCTGGCCTTCCAGGACCTTCTGCCCGATCTCCAAACGGATCGTCTCAAAAAGGGCCTCTTCACTCATCGGTTCCACGATCCCGCTGGTCCCCAGGACAGAAAGCCCCCCTATGATCCCCAGCCGGGGATTAAAGGTCTGCTCTGCCAGACGCTCCCCCTCTGGTATCTCGATGGTCAGATAGACCGGGCCGGTCACCCGGCACCTGCGGCAGACTGATGCTACCTGCTCAAAGATCATCTCCCGCGGCACCGGATTGATCGCCCACATGCCCACAGGGCAGCTGAGCCCTTTTTTCGTGACGATCCCGATCCCCTTCCCGCCCCGCAAAAATAAAGAGAAGGGCTCTCGGCCTCCCTCTTCTGCAGGATATGTATACCACTGCTGTCCGTACCGCGCTTCCTCTCCTGACGGTCGTGCCTCTCCCGGCCACTCCGGCCTTTGCGACACGATGACCCTCACCAGCGCGCCTCCGGTCACATCCGGATCGTCGCCGGGATCCTTGATCACCCCGCAGCTTGCAAAGCCGTTTCCCGCCTCTGCCTCTGCCACCAAGATCTTCAGGGAGATCCCCTTGGGAGTCGTCACGCGCACCTGTGCGGGCGCCTCCTTTTCAAACAGCAGCACAGCCGCCGCCAATGCCGCCGCCGCCCCACAGGTCCCTGTGGTGAAGCCCCGTCTCATCCCTTTTCTATCCCCTATATGCTGCATCTTGACACCTTGCTCTAGACTATAGCTACAAAACCACCTGCCAGGGCGCAAGGGCCGCCGCCAAGGTCGCACCTGCAAGCCTCTGCTTTTTTAAGACCAACGCCCCTTTGCTCCCCAGCACAGCCGCCCGCTCGCACACATTTCCCACGCCTACGGTCTCTTCCACAAAGTCGGAATGGGAAAAGCTGCCCTCCAGACTCCTTAACTCTCCTGCCGAAAAACAGCGAAATGCCCATCCCATCTCTTCACATAGCCGGGATAAAGCCTCCTCCTCTTTCTTGCTGTCGATCGTGGCCACCTGGCAGACCGCCTGGAAAAACAGCCGTTCCCGGGCCAGACAGCCCATCACCTCTGCCCGCAGCTTTTCATAGGGGATCCCTCTGCGGCACCCGATCCCTAATGTCAGGATCTTTGGCACCAGACAGAGACTGTCTGGCCGGTCATAGACCGTGAACGCCATATTGGACCGGCATCTTCGGTCCGGCACACAGCCCTTTGGCAGATCCCCTTTCACCGCAAAATCGGAAAAGAAACCCACCGGTCCCCCCTCTAAAAGATCTGCGGAGACCTGCTTCGCCTTCTCCCTGCTGGAGATCCACAGGCCCATCTCTCTGGCCGCCACATCTACGGCAAACTTTCCCTGTATATCTGTTGCCGTCGTGATCACAGGCATCGCCCCCAGCTTCCGGCCGATCCGCCTGGCCAGATCATTGGCTCCGCCCATGTGGCCGGACAAGACCGGGACCGCAAAGGTACCCTTTTCATCTACCACCACCAGCGCCGGATCGCGAAACTTATCCTTGATGCAGGGCGCTGCCGCCCGGACCGCGATCCCAACCGCGCCCACAAAGACCAGCCCTTCTGCCCGTTCAAACTGCGTTTTGGTCCAGACCGGCAGCGGCTCTTTAAGGACCGTCAGTCCCTCCTCCTGCCATCCGGGCAGAGATGAAAAACCGGCTTTCACATATCCTCTGCAGGCGATGCCGTCCTCACGAAGGACCTTTAAGATCCTCCGGCCAAGCCTTGCCCCTTCCCGGGTAAAGCAGATCAGAGCGATCTCACCCTTTGGCTCCCATCCCACAGGCGCAGCCCCTTTCTCTCGCTACTCTTCTTCGGTTCCCTTTTTCAGCTCTTTCTTCCTCTTCGTGATCAATCCGCCGATCCGCCCGCTCTCCTTAGCGGTCAGGCTCCTCCAGCCCCCATTGATCACCTTATCCGCCAGCCCCAGCTCGGTAGCGATCTCAAATTTCAAAAGATCCTCCGGCTTTAAGTCCTTTGGGTCAAAATGGTCCTTATCTTTCTTGGTCCTTGGCATATCGAAACACTCCTTTTCACAAATATCCGTTATCACAATAGGAGTGTCCCCTTTTCTGCGGCAGTTATACATCTACCGCATCCTCTTATCCGGCCGGATCACCGCCTCATGCCGCCGGATATGGGCGGCCGCATCCTTCTTACTGGAAAAAAGGAACAGATACAGCACCTCCACCACCAGCATGGCCGGGATCCTGGAAAACCAGAAATCCTCGGTCAGGAGCTTTTCCCTGGTCGCCGTGACCAGGACCACATCGCTAAGGAGCGCCAGCGGAGAAGCACGGTTGTTCGTGACCACGATGATCTTGGATCCGTTTTCCTTCACGCCTTCCGCCAGGGCCTGGAGCCGCCTGGAGGTACCGGAATTCGAGATCGCCAAAAGCACGTCTCTATCCGTCAGGTTAAAGGCCCGGGCCGTCTCCCCTTCCCAGATAGTCCCAGATACCGCCCGTATCCCCAGCTGGTTCAGCTTGAACGCGCAGTCCAAGGCTGTGGGAGCCGTGTTCCCCACGGCAGCCACCTGCACCAGATCCGCCTGCTCTAAAAGCCGGAGCGCCTGCTCTAAGGCCTCCTCGTCCATCAGGTTCACGGTCTCGGTCAGCTCCGCTACCTTGTTCGCCAGGATGTTCTGCAGAGACTGCCCCTTATCTGTCCGGTCAATGTCATTGGATACCTGGATCGCCTTTTGCCTGTCCTCCAGCACTTCCCTGGCCAGGGCCATCTTCAGGTTCTGAAAGCTCTTGAACCCACACCGCCTGCAGAACCGGGATACCGTAGCATCACTGGTGCCGCTTGCCGCCGCCAGCTCCGCCACCGTCATATCCACCACATCCTCCTTCCGGCTCTTGATGCAGTCCGCGATCTTTTTCTCCGCTTCAAAAAACTGTTCATAGAAGGCGCATATGACCCCTACCACACTTTGGCTCTCGCTCATTTCTTAGTCCTTCTTTTTTGTGTAATTCTGTTTCATGGGATCAGTATAGCACAGATCCACCAAAAAAGAAAGAGGGAGCGCGGCCCATTTGCTGTAAACGGGTAGAGCGGTCATCATTCCCGATCACCAGGTACTTTTCTCCCTTCAGCGGTCTTAAGATGTCCGCGCTCGAGATCATCCTGTAGCAAAACAAAGTCCCGCCCCAGACACAGGATATCCAACAAGATATCTAGTCAAGGACGGGAACTAACTATCCGGATCCCGCTTATCCTCATCTCTCTAAGATTTTGATCAGTCCGCCGGCTTTTTGATGTATCGCATATCAGCTGCTCAGCCTCCAAAGACCCGGTCATGTGCCTGCACTTGTACACGATCCATCAGAACCGGAACTTATCCTCAAAGTAGCTCTTCAGCTCCCCGATCGGCACCCGCACCTGATCCATGCTGTCCCGGTCGCGGACCGTCACTGCCTGATCCTCCTGGGAGTCAAAATCATAGGTGATGCAGAAGGGCGTCCCGATCTCATCCTGCCTCCTGTAACGCTTTCCGATCGCGCCTCGGTCGTCAAACTCGCAGTTGTGATACTTGCTCAGCTCCTCATAGACCTTCATGGCCCCTTCGCTCAGCTTCTTCGACAGTGGGAACACGCCGATCTTCACCGGAGCGATGGCCGGATGGAAATGGAGCACGGTCCGCATATCCCCGTCCCCTAAGTCCTCCTCGTCGTAAGCGGCGCACAGGAAGGCCAAGGTCACACGGTCCGCGCCCAGGGAGGGCTCGATCACATAGGGGATGTAGCGGTCCTTTGTCTCGTCGTCAAAATAGGTCAGATCCTGCCCGGAGGTGTTCTGATGCTGGCTCAAGTCATAATCGGTCCTGTCCGCGATCCCCCACAGCTCACCCCAGCCAAAGGGGAACAAAAATTCGATATCTGTGGTGGCCTTGCTGTAGAAGCACAGCTCCTCCGGCGAGTGATCCCTGGCCCGCATCTCCTCGTCCTTGATCCCCAGGGTCTTTAACCAGTTGATGCAGAAGCTCTTCCAGTAGGAAAACCACTCTAAGTCCGTGCCGGGCTTACAGAAGAACTCCAGCTCCATCTGCTCGAACTCACGGGTACGGAAGGTAAAGTTCCCCGGTGTGATCTCGTTCCGGAAGGACTTCCCGATCTGACCGATCCCAAAGGGCACCTTCTTCCTGGAGGTCCTCTGGACGTTCTTAAAGTTCACAAAGATCCCCTGTGCCGTCTCCGGGCGGAGATAGACCGTGTTCTTCGCGTCCTCCGTGACGCCCTGGAAGGTCTTGAACATCAGGTTGAACTGACGGATATCCGTAAAATCATGCTTCCCGCAGCTGGGGCAGCAGATGTTCTTTTCGTCGATGTATCGCTTCATCTCCTCCTGGGACCAGCCGTCGATACCGGTCTTTGGGACGATCTTCTGCTCCGCCATATAGTCCTCGATCAGCTTATCCGCGCGGAACCTTTCCTTGCAGGCCTTGCAGTCCATCAGCGGATCGGAGAAACCGCCCAGATGGCCGGAAGCGACCCAGGTCTGGGGATTCATCAGGATCGCGCAGTCCACGCCCACATTGTAGGGGCTCTCCTGGACGAACTTCTGCCACCAGGCCTTCTTCACATTGTTCTTCAGCTCCACACCCAGGTTGCCGTAATCCCAGGTATTCGCCAGGCCCCCGTAGATCTCGGAACCCGGATACACAAACCCCCGGTTCTTAGCCAGCGCTACGATCTTATCCATCGTCTTTTCCATATCCTCTACCTCTCTCTCCTGTCGGGTGTGCGGAAAGGTTCCCGTACACCCGTCTTAGCAGTGGTCCATCCCATACCGCCAGGTTTTCTATCTTGATCAGTGTTCCTATTATAACGATCTCTTTGTCCTTTGTAAATACTTGCTGCCAGGTTCCTTTTCTACTTAAACACGATATAATGCTTCCCCGCCGGCACAAGAGCCACATCCTCCCCGGAAAGCTCCACATCCCGGGTCATATAGCAGATCGTCCCTTCGGTCTGGATCGTGACCGGGTGGCTGGTCTCCACCAGGAGCATCCGCTCCTTGTTCAACCGGTCCAGCTCCTCCTTCTGGGCTGGCTGGACCTCCCCGCTTTGGCCGCCGGGCTTTACATACTCCCCGTCCTCGAACCAGCCCTGGACCCGGCCGCTGGAGGCGGAGCCGGTGCCCAGGCTCCTTAGCCGGTTGGCGTCGTCGTGGTAGCTTTCTGCAAACGCAAGAAAGCTGGCGCTGTCCAGATACTGATAGATCGCGGTAGCTTTCCCGTCTGTCACCTGGCAGGAGACCACCGTGACCGGCAGGTTCGGCTCACTTTCCCGGTCCCTGCTCTTTTTCTCCCTGCCTTCCCGGTCCTGATCTGCCGCTGGTTCCGCTGCCGGATAGCCCAGGCTCTCATTATAGCGGGCCACTTCCTCTGTCACAAAAGCTTCCAGCCCCTCGCTGCTGTAACGATCCGTCCCACAGTCCTCCACCGTGGCGCTGAAGATCGTCCCATCCTCTGCCACATAGATGCTGCTGACCTCCGGCGCAAATCCCTTCTCCACGGGCGTATATCTTTTGCATCCAAAGAACAGCAGGCTGACGACCGCCGCTGCTGATACTGCCTTCCATCTACCTCTCATCCAGCCATCTTTCCTCCCTTGCTGTCACGTTTCCGTTCCTGGCCGGCCTGCGGCGGGAGCAGCTCCTGCCCCGGCACACCTTTTGGAGACTTTCTTTACATCACCATCGCCTCCAAGATCTCCAATGACTTGAACGGCCTGCCCACGAACCGTTCCATGGCATCCTCCACACATAAAGAGAACTCCTGCAGCACCTCTTCCTTCAAGGTGAACTGGTACAGCTTCTCTACCGGTGAGAGCACCACATACTCCCAGGCATAGGCCGCCGACTGGCTCACCGGACGCCCGGGCTGCTCTGTATACTCCCCGCTCTGTACCAGAGACTTTAGCTCAAAGATCCGGCGCACTAAAGGCCGTCCGATCGCCGGCTTTAAAAGGGCACGCAGAGACTGGTACACCAGCTTTAAAAGCTCCGTCCCCTCCAGCCCCTCCCGGCTGTAGTAGTCGGCCAATTCCAGAAAATAGGATCCATAGCAGGCCGCCTCCACATCCAGTCCGATCTCCTCAAAATAATTGCTGATATCCGCTCCCTGGAGGCTGTAGGCTTCCCTGCCCTCGAACAGGCGAAAGACTCCGAAGGCAAAGATCCGGCTGGACGCCATCAGAGGGCTCCCCGGCCTTTTCGCCCCCCGGGCAAAGGCCGTGATCTTTCCCCGCTCCCTGGTGAGCAGGACTAACCTTTTATCCGCTTCCCCCAGGGCCGAGGCCCTGATCACCATCCCGGTCACGCTCACCAGGTCCCGCACGATATCTCTCCCCTTTTCTCCCGTCTCATAGATCTTCCAGTCCCCTCCCGGTCAAAGCCGATGCGCGTTCACGTTTAAGACGGTTTACTTTACATCCTTCACATCATACCCATAATTCTTCATGTAAAGCTCGCTGTCCCGCCATTCCTTGCGCACCTTCACCCAGAGCTTTAAGTTCACCCTGGACTCCAGCATATCCTCGATCTCCTTGCGGGCATCGGTGCCGATCCGTTTTAACATGCTGCCGCCCTTGCCGATGATGATCTTCTTGTGGGAGTCCCGCTCACAGATGATGGAGGCCTCGATATCATACAGCCCGTCCTTCCTGGCCTTCATCTTCTCGATGGTCACCGCGATCCCATGGGGGATCTCATCATCTAAGCGCCGCAGGGCCTTCTCTCTGATCAGCTCCGCCGCGATCTGCCGCATGGGCTGATCTGTCACGGTATCCTCATCGTAGAACTGAGGCCCCTGGGGGATATATTGGAACAGCAGCTCCAAAAGGAGCTCCGTGTTCTTCCCCTTAAGGGCCGACAGGGGGACGATCTCCGCAAAGGAGCAGATGTCCTTATAGGCCGCGATAAAGGCCAAGATCTCATCCGGGTCCTTTAAGGTGTCCACCTTATTGATCGCCAGGAGGATCGGTGCCTTCACCGTCTGCAGTTGCTGGGCGATATGCCGCTCCCCTGCGCCGATAAAGGTGGTGGGCTCCACCAGCCATACGATCGCATCCACGTCCTGCAGAGTGTGCTCCGCCACCTCCACCATATACTGGCCCAGCTTGTTCTTCGCCTTGTGGATCCCCGGCGTGTCCACAAATACGATCTGGCCCCGCTCATCGGTGTAGACCGTCCGGATCTTGTTCCGGGTGGTCTGGGGCTTGCTGGACGTGATCGCGATCTTCTGGCCGATCAGATGGTTCATCAGCGTGGACTTCCCCACATTGGGCCGCCCGATCAATGTGACAAAGCCCGACTTTTTCTCTTCCTTTCCTATCTCCATACGTTCCTCTCTCTCTATGCTCCGCCGACAGCGCAAGACCGCGTCCTATAGCGATCCGGATGAGATGCCCTTGCACAGACCGATCCAAACAGACTGCCGGCTGCTGTCCAGAGCCAGCCTAAAAAGCCTCCGGTCAGTGGAACAGGTTCTCTGTCGTACCAAACAGATCCGCCTCCGCCTTGATCTTCTCCTCATTGCCGATCGCGCATAGGCTCCCGGTAGCCAGGATCGCCTCCACGATATCCGCAAGCCGCCGTATATCTTCCTGCCCGGCGTCCAAGATCTCCTCCCGCTCCTCTCTCAGCATCTCGTCCGTCACGCCGGAGAGGTAAGCCGACAGGGCTCTGGCGCCTTTGAGCGACGGGGTCAGCGGCGTATCCAGCTCGCTGATCGTGCCGATCACATATTTGGTCATATCCCGCTCATCCACGGTAAAGCTGCGCAGGTACTCCGGGATCCCTCTATAGACCTGGTCTGTCTCCCGCAGGTTAGGATCCCGGTAAGAGACCAGATAGCCCTCCTTGGACCGCCCAAAGCCGCTCATGCAGCCATAAGCGCCGCCCTGGACCCGCAGCTTCTGCCACAGATGGTCATAATTTAAGATCACCTTCAAGATCTTCAGCGCCCCGGTGTAGGGGATCTTGCTGTCTTCAAAGCTGCCGCACCGGGCCACATAGTTCACCTGGGAGGAGGTCTTAAAACCCTCGTTCCGGTTCCCCTTCACAAACGGGAACGGATAGCTCTGTCCGTCGCCCTTTGGCAGCTGGCGCAAAAGGATCGGCAGCGCTTTCGGAAGCTTCCCATACCCTTCCTCATCAGCCGTATACCCTAACTGCACATGCTCTCTGGTGAACAGGCGCCCGCAGACCTCCTTCAGCTTCGCTATGAGCGTCTTTTGGGCTTCCTTGTCCTCATAGGCCCTGCACTGCTCCTCCAGGAAATGATAGTAGCCGATCCCGCCGGTGATATCGTTGAAGCTGGCCGCCGGTGAAAAATAGGAGGTAGCCCTGGCCACTGCCGCCGAGTGAGAGGCCTGCTCTAAGCGCATCCTGGCCCTGGAGCGGTTCTCCATCAAGATCTCCCCCAGACGCTTCTCGTCCTCCAGCTTTGACCGGGTAAGGACCTCCGCCAAGATCGAAAAGGCATGGTCGATCTTCTCATACAGCACCTTGATCCTGGCACTGAACACGCCGGTGAACGCACCTGGATGCCGCAGGTCCCCATAGGAGGCGACCGAAAGGTCCAGGCCGCCGGTGTTCAGATAGATCTCGCTGGTCAGATCTGCATAGCTGTGGTCCTCTGTGTCCACATAGCCTAAGACCGACTTTAAGAGCCCCACATAGGGAAGATCTTCTGCCGGAACGCCTTTTGTGTCAAATATCAGCTGGATATAGGCGATCTTGGCGGTGAAGATGGACTGGTGGACCACCTTGATGCCTTCCACCTCCTTCACCGGGCATTGGATCTTCTCCGGCTCCCTGCCGATATCCTCCCGGGCCAGCATGGGGATCTTTTTTAAATCCTCCTGAGAGGAGGGCGTTTCCTGATACTCCTTTAACGCCTTGGTCTGCTCGATGAGCCCCGCGATCTCCTCCGGGCGCAGAGAAGCCTTATAGGCGGCCAGCTTTTTTGCCAGCGCCTGCTCCTTGACCGCGGTCAGGTTCTTCTTCGGCAGCAAGGTGATCACTGCCTCAAAGGGCACATCCAGGAGATAGTCCCGGACCAGCCCCTCAAAATAGCCCTCCTCCACCTTCTCCTTTAAAAAGTCAAAGGTCTTCTGGTACTCCAGATGGAGCATGGGGTCCCCGCCGTAGAGCCAGCTGTCCATACACCATAATCCATACATCAGGCCTTTAGGCGCAGAGCCATAATCCGCCTCCCGGTAACGGAACTCATGATAGTTCAGTCCGGCAAGAAGGCTCCGCTTATCGATCCCCTGGTCGGCCAGCTTCCGCAGGGTCCCCTTGACCACGGCCAAAAATTCCCCTTTCCGCTTGGCATCCGCATTCTTGGCGATCACGGAAAAATAGGGCTGGAGGATCCCGCTCTCATAGCCGCCGAACACATCCTCCCCGATCCCCGCATCCACCAGGGCCTGCTTTAAGGGCGCACCTGGCGCATCCAGCAGCGCATATTCCAGGATCTGGAAGGCCACATAGAGCGTGGGGTCAAGATCCGTCCCCACCACCGTGCTCACGGAAAAGTAGGCATTGCCATCCTCCCCCTCATCCTCCGTCACCGGATAATAAAATTCCTTCTCTACAGGCTTTTCAAAAGGCTTCTGGAGGTGGATCTCGGAATCCACCTCACGGGCCTCATAATGGCACAGATACGCCTCATCCAGCCAGGTCAGCTTCTCCTCCATATCCATATCCCCATACAGATAGATATAGCTGTTGCTGGGATGGTAGAACCGGCTGTGGTACGCCTTGAACTTCTCATAGGTAAGCTCCACGATCTTGTCCGGATCCCCGCCGGATTCAAAACCGTAGCAGGTATCCGGGAACAGCTCATGGGCGATCATCCGGTCCAGGAGGCTTTCCGGTGAGGAAAAGGCCCCCTTCATCTCATTGTACACCACCCCGTTGATCGTCAGCGGCGCTCCCTCCTCCTCCAGCTCATAATGCCATCCCTCCTGCCGGAAGATGTTCTCCTCCCGGTGGATGTTGGGGTGGAGGACCGCATCCATATAGACGTCCATCAGATTCTGAAAATCCTTATTATTACAGCTGGCCACCGGATAGACCGTCTTATCCGGATAGGTCATGGCATTTAAAAAGGTGTTGAGGGACCCCTTCACCAGCTCCACAAAGGGATCTTTCACCGGGAACTTCTCCGATCCGCAGAGCACACTGTGCTCCACGATATGCCATAGTCCCGTGTCGTCATCCGGCGGGGTCCTGAACCCTATGCTGAACACCTTGTTATCATCCTGGGTGCTCATCAAAAAAAGCTTTGCCCCCGTCTTTTTGTGGCGGAGCACCACCCCTAAGGAGTCCATCTCCCGGATCTTTCGCTCCTCTATCAGCTCATAGGCTGACAGCTTCTCAAGTCCAGATCTACTCATCGCAAACTGCCTTTCTCTTTTATCTACATATTTCCCATAAATCTATCTTTTAATATAGCAAAGCTCTCCCGGACGCACATATGGATAAACAGCACCGGGTCTGCGCTGGCGGACACCCCATGCAGCGCCCTTAACCCGCACTTCTCCCCGATCTTCATCGCGCGGAACAGGTGGAAATTGCTGGTCAGCACGCCGATATCCAAGGGCTTATCCGGCAGGATCTCCTGGATCAGCATAGCCGGTGTCTCCTCCACAGGCAGTTCGACATGCCGCACCGGGACCTCCGGTCTCCGAAAGTCCACGGTCTGGCTGGTGCTGCGGAGCATTGGGGCATGCCCCTCCAGCTTCAGGATAAACTGCCCCAGTCTCATCCTGCGGATCCTTCTCTGGCGTTCCGCTGCCCTTTTTGCTTCCTTCTCCTTCTCCCGCTGGTACTCGATCACCGTCTTGCTGCAGAGCATGTTCTCTTTTGTGTTGGTCGAGTAATTTTCCAGCAGCATCTGCTCCGGCGCTACACCGTTATACCGCAGATACTCGGCCATAGCCATGGCCTCTGTGGTGGGCTCGTCCGCCCCTCTCCCGCCGGAAAGGACCAGCATGGTCTCCGGGTGCTCCTGGGCATAGAAGATCGCCTTGTCCAGGCGGCGTTTTAAGGAGGCGCTGATATCGTCCTCCCGCACCTTCGCCCCCAGCACGATCAGGTAGTCCAGATGCTCCGGATCTGTCCGGATCATCCCTCCGAAGATCAGCACCTGCAAGATCACAAAGACCACCAGGCCTGTGATGCATAAGGTGGCTATGGTGACCGGAAGCCGCAAGGGCACTTTCTTTCTATGATGCTGGTAGTAGCTGGCCCCCTTGGCCAGCAAAAAGCACAAGATCCCCAATGCCGGCCAGAACCAGGCCATGGAAGTCTCGATGCCGGAATAGACCACGATGACCCCAAAATACACCAGGCTCAGCACCCCGATGACGCTCAGTACAGCGATCAGCATCCCCTCACCTCATTTCTCTTTTGACGAACGCGCCTCACTCCTCGCTGCGGCGCAGGATATCATAGGGCTTCGGCTCCCGATCCAGAGCGACCCACAAGATCTCCCTGGCATGGGGGGCGCTCTCCTTGGCACATCCCGCCTCGTCCCAGATCCCCCGGACCGTGACCGCAAGGTCCCTCCCGTCCGGCTTCATGATCTCGATCTTCTCACCCACAGAAAATTTATTCTTCTGCCAGATCTTGCACCGGCCCTTTTCATCGATCTCCTCCACTGTCCCCAGGTAGGTATAGTTCTTAAGGTAGGTGCTCTCGCCGTAGATCTGTGCCTCGTCCCCCGGCTTTCCGTAATAAAACCCGGTGGTATATTCCCGGCAGGTACATTTCCTTATCTCCTCCCGGTACCACTCCATCTCCTCCCGGTACTTCTCCACGCTCCTTTTGCAGCTGTCGATCGCCCGCCGGTAGGTCCTGGCCACCGTGGCCACATAGAGGGCATTCTTCATCCTCCCCTCGACCTTAAAGCTGTCGATCCCGGCCTCTAAGAGCTCCGGGACATGCTCGATCATGCAAAGATCCTTGGAATTAAATAGAAAGGTACCTCTCTCATTTTCAAAGACCGGCATGTACTCTCCCGGCCTGGTCTCCTCCACCACCGCATACTTCCATCGGCAGGGATGGGTACAGGCGCCCTGGTTGGCATCCCGCCCGGCCAGATAATTGCTGAGGAGACAGCGGCCGGAATAGGAGATGCACATAGCGCCGTGGACAAAGCATTCGATCTCCATCTCCTCCGGGATGTTCTGCCGGATCTGCCGGATCTCCTCCAAGGTCAGCTCCCTGGCGCAGACCACCCGCCTTGCCCCTAAGTCCCACCAGAAGCGGAAGGTGCCGTGATTGGTATTATTGGCCTGGGTGCTGATATGGACATCCACATCGGGCAGCACCCGCCTGGCAATGGAAAACACACCGGGGTCCGCGATGATCAGCGCGTCCATCCCCACGTCCTTCAGCTCCTGGAAATAGGCCTCCACCCCCGCCAGATCTGCGTCATGGGCCAGGATATTGGCTGTGATGTATACCTTCACCCCGCGGCTGTGGGCAAATGCGACCCCTTCATAGATCTCAGACAGGGAAAAGTTCTTCGCCTTGGCCCGGAGACCGAAGGCCTCCCCGCCGATATACACCGCATCCGCGCCGTAGATCGCCGCGGTCTTTAAGACCTCTAAGCTCCCGGCCGGGATCAGTAACTCTGTCTTTCTCATAATGTTCCTCTCCTGCTAAACGTGATGTGCCCGGCGGCTGCTCTTCACGGCAGATATCCATCCTCACCTTATAGGGCCTGCCTTCTTCACGCTGACCGTCACCCCGTCGCCCACAGGCACGATCGATGTCTCCAGCCCGTCCGTCCTTTTCAGCTGGAACAGATACTCCCGCATCCGGCTATGGATCGTCCGGTCCCTGCGCTCCACGGCAAACCTGGACTGAAGGATATCTCCGTCCTGGAGCACATTGTCCGATAGGAGGACCCCGCCCGGACGCAGCCGCTCAAGCACCGCCGGCAGCCAGAAAAGATACTGTCCCTTGGCGGCATCCATAAAGACCAGATCGAAAGCCTCCCTGGGAAGTGTGGGAAGGATCTTTCCCGCATCGCCCTCTAAAAGCGTGATCTCCTCCTGCCGCCCGGCCTTCCTGAAATTTTCCCGTGCCGCGCAGATCCTCTTCTCGTAGTTTTCGATCGTGGTGATGTGCCCGCCGGGCTCTAAAGCCTCCGCCATGAGGAGCGCCGAATACCCTACGGCAGTCCCCACCTCTAGGACCGCCTTCGGCCTTAAGGCTGTCACCAATGTTTTTAAAAAGGCGCCCGTCTCCTTTCGGATGATGGGCACCCGCTCCGCTCTGGCCTTTTCTCCGATCTGCTCTAAAAGCGGACTCTCGTCCGGCTCCAGCGAGCAGATGAACTCCCTTATCCTCTGGGCCTCTGTCATATGATCCGCCTCTTTCTCTCATCCGCCGTCCCCGGCACGAAAGCCCCCTTGTCACGAGCCGGCAGATCCTTCTTTCTCCCCCGGCCCTGCATCCAGGATATCCAGGATATCCCGGGGATCCATGGTGGTATCCAGCACATAGGTCCCCGGACGGATCTCATACTCATACAGCCAGACCTGGACGGCAAAGGCATACTCATTGCGGATCAGACCGTCCTCCTTCAGCAAACGTCCCACCTGGAAGCCGGACTGATCCTCCTTCACCACCACGGTCTTCTCATACCCCGCTCCCTTTGTCATGGAGGTCGGGTTAAATACCTCATAGCCAAACTGGTAGCCAGCCGTGATCCCTTCATATAAGATCAGGATGACCAGAGCGTAGATGATCAGGCGTATGGACGCCTTTATGATGGCTGTGGTCACCCGGTTGATATCATTGGCGGCATCGCTCACGGCCCGGTCACCTCCTTATTTATCGCATCAAACTTCCATGATGATCGGCAGGATCATCGGGTTCCTCTTCATCCGCTTCCACAAAAAGTCGCTCAAGGAGTCCTTGATCGTGTTCTTGATCTTCCCCCAGTCATTGACCCTGTGGCTCAAGCAGTCTGCCACCGCGTGGTCCACCACCTTCCGGGCCTCCTCCAAAAGATCCTCGGACTCACGCACATAGACAAAGCCCCTG
>CAJUSS010000072.1:831-18461 GCA_910588895.1 uncultured Lachnospiraceae bacterium | reverse complement strand
GCCAAACCCTAGTGTTTACGGGCTTTGCGGCTTAGCTCCGACTATTCGAACTCGATCGTCCCCGGCGGCTTAGACGTAATATCATACACCACCCGATTGACCCCCTTCACCTCATTCACGATCCGGCTCATCACCTTCTGCAGCACCTCCCACGGGATCTGTGCCGCCTCAGCCGTCATAAAATCTGAGGTCTCCACCGCCCGCAGCACCACCGCATAGTCATAGGTCCTGAAATCCCCCATGACACCCACGGAGCGCATATTGGTCAATGCGGCAAAGTACTGTCCCAGCTTTTTATCCAGCCCGGCCCTTGCGATCTCCTCCCGATAAATGGCATCCGCTTCCTGGACGATCCGCACCTTCTTCGCCGTCACCTCGCCGATGATGCGGATCCCCAGGCCGGGGCCGGGGAAGGGCTGGCGGTACACCAGATGTTCCGGAAGGTCCAGCTCCAGGCCTACCTTGCGCACCTCGTCCTTAAATAATAAGCGCAGGGGCTCTAAGATCTCCTTGAACTCCACATGGTCCGGCAGTCCGCCTACATTGTGGTGGGACTTGATCACTGCCGAGTCGCCCAGACCGGATTCGATCACATCCGGGTAGATCGTGCCCTGGACTAAAAAGTCCACCGCTTTGATCTTCTTCGCCTCTTCTTCAAACACGCGGATAAACTCCGCTCCGATGATCTTCCGCTTCTGCTCCGGCTCTTCTGCACCAGCCAGCTGGCGATAAAAACGTTCCTGGGCGTTGACGCGGATGAAATCTAGCTCATAGGGTCCCTTCGGCCCGAACACAGCTTCCACCTGATCGCCTTCATCCTTGCGCAGGAGGCCATGATCTACGAACACACAGGTCAGCTGACGGCCGATGGCCTTGGACAGCAGCACCGCTGCCACCGAAGAATCCACGCCGCCAGATAGAGCGCACAGCACCTTCCCTGTCCCGATCTTTTCCCGCAGCGCCTGGACCTGGGAACGCACAAACGAATCCATCCTCCAGTCGCCGCTGCACTGGCATACGTCCAAGACAAAGGCGCGGAGCATCTTCATGCCCTCTGCCGTGTGCATCACCTCCGGGTGGAATTGGGTGGCATACAGCTTTCTCTTAGGACACTCCATGGCCGCCACCGGACATGCCGGGGTGTGTGCGGTGACCGTAAAGCCGTACGGTATCTTGACGATACGATCCGTATGGCTCATCCAGCACACGGTGGTGGGCTCTATATCTTTAAAAAGGACAGAGGACTTATCCACATCCACCTGGGTCTTCCCATACTCGCTGACCGGAGCCGTGGCCACCTCTCCTCCCAAGGTATAGGCTATGACCTGCGAGCCGTAGCAGATCCCCAGGATCGGGATCCCCAGCTCAAAGATCTCTGCCGCGATATGGGGAGCGCTTTCCTCGTATACACTGTTGGGACCGCCCGTGAAGATGATCCCTTTCGGGGCCATCTCCCGGATCCGCTCCAGATCCATGGTATACGGATGCACTTCACAATAAACATTGCACTCCCGGATACGGCGGGCGATCAGCTGATTATACTGCCCTCCAAAATCCAGGACAATGATCATCTCTCTGTCCATGATAAACTCCCTTTCTCAACAAAATGGAAAGAAGGTGTACCCCTCCCATGCAAAGGTTTTGGATACACCTTCAAAGGTCTAGCCGTCATCCGAACGGATCCGGCTGTTTTCATTTGTATCTCTCGTTTCGACAGGCATCTATCTTTCGTACAAAGGATCTCGGTCTCTTTGCATATCTAGGACCATCGCTATCTTTTGTAGAAAATGTCGCCAAACGGTCCTGTCTCAGAGGACCGGTCTGCTCACCCTCATCTCTCGTGCTTTAAAGGCTCTTCGGTAAGATGCGCAGACCTTTAAGGCCTGCTCATGTAGGCTGCCTGCCCCTATCCTTTGAAAACTTAGAGAGAGTGCGCTTATCAAAAACACAATCTCTCTTCCTCTTCCGTATGGTCTTATTATAGTCGTTCTTGCCGCAAATAGCAAGTATTTTTGTCGAAATCCCAGGATTTTCTGGATCGCGCCTCCCAGATCACCGCTCCAGATACCGCTTCACATACATCCCCGTATAAGACCCAGGCTCTCTGGCCACCTCCTCCGGTGTTCCCTTGGCGATGACCGTGCCGCCCCGGTCTCCGCCCTCCGGTCCCATGTCGATGATGTAGTCTGCCGTCTTGATCACATCCAGATTATGCTCGATGACCACCACCGTGTTCCCGCCGTCCGACAACCGGTGCAAGATCTCGATCAGCTTATGCACATCGGCGAAATGGAGACCTGTGGTGGGCTCGTCCAGGACATAGATCGTCCTGCCGGTGCTGCGGCGGCTCAGCTCGGACGCCAGCTTGATCCGCTGGGCCTCACCGCCGGAGAGCTCCGTGGAGGGCTGCCCCAGCTTTACATAGGAAAGCCCTACATCGTACAAGGTCTGGATCTTCCGGGCGATCGTGGGCACATGCTCGAAAAAGCCCAGTGCCTCCTCCACGGTCATATCCAGCACATCGTAGATGCTCTTCCCCTTATACTTCACCTCCAGGGTCTCCCGGTTATACCGCTTGCCGCCGCAGACCTCACAGGGGACATACACATCCGGCAAAAAGTGCATCTCGATCTTGATGATCCCGTCGCCGCTGCAGGCTTCGCAGCGGCCGCCCTTTACGTTAAAGCTGAACCGCCCCTTTGAATATCCTCTGGTCTTTGCATCCGTAGTGGAGGCAAACAGATCCCGGATCAGGTCGAAGACCCCGGTGTAGGTGGCCGGATTAGACCTGGGTGTCCGCCCGATCGGGGACTGGTCGATGGCGATGATCTTATCCAGCTGTTCCACGCCCTCCAGACTCTTGAACTTCCCTGGCAGGGTCCTGGCCCGGTTCAGCTTCTTAGCCAGAGCTTTGTATACGATCTCATTGACCAGGGAGCTTTTTCCGGAACCGGAGACACCGGTAACACAGGTCATCACGCCTACGGGGATATCCACCTTTACATTTTTCAGATTGTTCTCCGCCGCCCCCTTTACAGTGAGCCAGCCGGTGGGCTTTCTCCTCTTTTCCGGTACCGGGATGCTCTTTCGGCCGCTGAGGTAAGCGCCGGTGATCGAATCCGGACAAGCTATGATGTCCTCCACCGTCCCGGCAGCTACCACCTGGCCGCCATGCTCACCGGCTCCCGGACCGATATCCACGATATAGTCCGCCGCCCGCATGGTGTCCTCATCATGCTCTACCACCACCACGGTATTGCCCAGATCCCGCAAGTGGATCAGCGTGTTCAACAGCTTGTCATTATCTCTCTGGTGGAGACCGATGCTGGGTTCATCTCAGATATAAGCCACGCCCACCAGGCCGGATCCGATCTGGGTGGCCAGGCGGATCCTCTGGGCTTCACCGCCGGACAAGGTCCCCGTAGCTCTGGACATAGACAGATATTCCAATCCAACATCGATCAGAAAGCTCACCCTGGCCCGGATCTCCTTTAGGATCGGGCCTCCGATCGCCTTCTGCATGGGCGTAAGGTCCAACTGGTCGATGAACTCCCGGAACTTGACGATGGACATATCCGTAGCCTGATAGATGTTCTTATCCCCCAAGGTCACCGCCAGGGATTCCTTTTTCAGCCTCTGCCCATGGCAGAGAGGACAGGGTGTGATCCGCATATAGGTCTCATATTCTGCCTTAGAGGTTTCCGAAAAGGTCTCCCGATAGCGGCGGTCCACATTTTTCAAAAGGCCCTCAAATGCCACATCGTAAACGCCCTCCCCCCGCTGGCCTTTATAATGCACCTTCACCTCTTTCCCCTCTGTGCCGTGGAGCAGGATATCATGGATATCCTCCGGGTAATCCTCAAAGGGCGTATCCAGATCGAAATGGTATTCCTTCGCCAGTGCATCCAGTATCGCTCCGGTAAAGCTGCCCTTATCCGCGCAGGACTGCCAGCCCATCACCACGATCGCACCCTCTTTGATGCTCAAGGACTTGTCCGGGATCATCAGGTCCTCGTCAAATTCCATCTTATAGCCCAGACCGAAGCACTCCGGGCAGGCGCCGAAGGGATTGTTAAAGGAAAAGCTCCTGGGCTCTACCTCCTCCACACTGATCCCGCAGTCCGGACAGGAAAAGCTCTGGGAAAACGTGAGCACCTTTCCATCGGTCACATCCACCAAAAGAAGGCCATTTGCCAGAGTCATGACCGTCTCGATCGAATCCGTCAGGCGCTTTTCGATGCCTGGCCGCACCACCAGCCGGTCCACCACGATCTCGATATTATGCTTGATGTTCTTTTCCGGCTTGATCTCTTCGGAAAGCTCATACAGGTTCCCGTCGATCCGGACCCGGACGTAGCCGCTCCTTCTGGCCTGCTCTAAGATCTTCACATGCTCGCCCTTCCGCCCCCGGACTACCGGGGCGAGGAGCTGGATCTTCGTCCGCTCCGGCATAGCCAAAAGCTGGTCCACGATCTGATCCACAGTCTGCTTTCGGATCTCCTTGCCGCATTTGGGACAGTGGGGGATGCCGGCTCTCGCATACAAAAGCCGCATATAGTCATAGATCTCCGTCACTGTCCCCACCGTGGAACGTGGGTTCCGGTTCGTGGACTTCTGATCGATGGAGATCGCAGGGGACAGGCCCTCGATGCTCTCCACATCCGGCTTCTCCATCTGCCCCAGGAACTGGCGGGCGTAGGAGGAAAGGGATTCCATGTAGCGCCGCTGCCCCTCCGCATAGATCGTATCAAAGGCTAGGGAGGACTTTCCCGAGCCGGAAAGCCCGGTCAGCACCACCAGCTCGTTCCGCGGGATGTTTAGGGAGATGTTCTTTAAGTTATGCTCGTTCGCGCCGCGGATCTTGATATATTGTTTTGCCATCTTCGCACCTCGTTCTCTATCCAGGCACAAGCCCGGAAGCCATACGCCTCCGAGCTTGTCCATCCTGAGCTTTTCTGTCAGATCGATATGGTCCAGTATAGCATATCCCATTTGAGGATTCAAGCATTTCCGAACAAACGTTCCTCGTTTCCCGATGGCCAGGTCACTTCTATCGCTCCTTACTCTTCCCAGACCCTCCCCTCCTCATCGATCCGTATCCCCGCAGAGATCGACTCCACATACCGGAACAGCGCCTGCGCCTCTGCCGGATCGGTCAGCTCCCGGGTATACCCGGCGCTGGATGTAGCGGGGACGAGCGAAAGGCTTATCTCCTCGCCATCCCATCCCGCCTTTAGCAGGACCGTCCTGGGGATGATGCTGCCGAACACAAAATTTCCCAGGCTGTATACGATCGGCTTCCCATCGTAGTATTCGATCCCCTGGAGCACATGGGGATGGCTCCCGATCACCAGGTCCGCGCCGGCATCGATGTACTGGCGGCCCAGCTGGCGCTGGTAGTCTTTGGGATATTCTTCCCGCTCGATGCCCCAGTGGACATACACCACCACAAGATCGCAAGCTTCCTTCGCTTTGCGGATCTCCTCCAGTACGATCGCGGGGTCGTATGTACTGAGCATCCCCGGCCCATAAGGGGTGGCGGCCCAGTCGGCCACCGGGATCACCCGGGTAGCGCCTAAGAAGCCTACGGTCCACTGCCCCAGCCGGGTGGTATAGGATCTTTTTGCCTCCTGGATATCCGCTCCGGCCCCCACATACGGGATACCGGCCTTATCCAGCGTGGCACAGGTATCCAAAAGGGCCTCTGTCCCAAAATCCAGCGCATGGTTATTGGCCAATGTGACCAGGTCGATCCCCATCTCCTGGAGGAGACTGACCTTATCCGGAGGCAGGCGGAAGGTAAACTGCTTATCCGGCGCGGCACTCCCTCTGTCGCTGAAGGGAAATTCCTGATTGACCATAAAAAGATCGGCCTCCTCTGCTGCCTGCAGGAGACTTTCGCCAACTACACCTTGTATCCCTCCACCGTTCTGATAGGCGTTCAGCACATGGTCCGAGAGGAGCACGTCCCCGGCAAATGCCAGAGTGAGCGTCCCTTTCCGCCCGTCATCTGACAGGACCGTTCCTGCTCCTAGGTCCGCAGCTTTGTCACTGTTATCAGACAGCACAGATCCCTCTGCCCCGCTCTCAGCTCCCACGGGCGCCCCGTCAGGATCCCCGGTGCGGATCACGATACTGGCCTCGCGCCTTCCTTCGTCAGGCAGCTTTATCCCATCACTGGAGGTCTCTTCCATAAAAAACACATCTTGTCCGTCCTTTCCGGCCGCCTTTCCCATATGGTCTGCCGCGAAAAGACTGACCGCGGCTATCCCTGCCACCGCTGCCAGCACGCCCACGAGGATCCAGCCCCTATTCCTTCTGCTCTTCTTTTTTCTGCTCTTTCCTTCCATCCTTCTCCTTTTTGCTCTCTGCAGGAGCTTTCGATACGGCCCCCTTCCCATCCGTTCCAGCCCTGCGGCGGAGGGAAAGGCCTTTGGTCAGTTTGTAAAAAGCAGCCGGATACAGACCAGGAGCTGTCGCATAAGATGCAACGGCTCCTGTGTTCTTTCGTAACGTTTAAATGTCTGTCATGGTGAGACTGCCGCCAGCCGGATCTATATGCGATATACCGCTCCTAGATCATACAGCATGGATCCATCTATCCTATATAAGCCACATCCTCCGGCAGCTCCGCCTATCACAATGCGATCACGATCCCGCCGTCATTGGCATATACCGTAGCCACACCAGCGGTCTTTGTGATGACGATCTCCTTAAAGCTCCCTCTCTTTTCCATCTCCTGCTGCACCTGTCGGGCCCGCTCCGGGCAGTTGCAGTGGGCGATCACCAGCGTGCGGTCCCGGGTATCCTCCACAGCGGCCACGGCATGGTCGCACATCCGCTGGAGCGCCTTTGCGATCCCCCGGGCCTGGTCCACCTTCACGATCACTCCTTTGTCTCCGGCCATCACCGGCTTGATGTTCAGTGTGGTGGCAAAGAATGCCTGGAGCCCGCTGAGACGGCCATTCTTGCGCAGGTTATCTAGAGATTCCAGGACAAAAAAGGTCTTCATGTCATCCCGATACGCGGTGACGCGCTTCACGATCTTTTCAAAGGGAATGCCCTGCTCGCACAGGTCGCGGATATACAAGGCTAAGTTCAACTGCCCCGCCGAAGCCGAAAGAGAGCTCAAGACAAAGATGTTCTTGTCTCCACGCCCTTTGCCGCTATGTTCTTCCTCATAAAGCTGCTTCCCCACCTGCGCACTGTTGTAGCTGCCGCTCAAGTGTTCGGACAGGCAGATCACAAAAACATTCTCCTCCGGCCCTTCATACGCTTCCTTAAAGCTCTCTGGCGAGGGACAGGCCGTCTTGGGGCAGTCCGGGCAATCCTTCATCATCTGGATGAACCTTGTCCGGTCAAATGTCTCATCATCCACCACCGTGTTCTGTCCTACCTGCAGGATCAATGGCACGATATGAAAATGGGGGTCCTTCTTCAATCCATCTGTCAGGTCCAGACAGCTATCTCCTATGATCTTATATGTCATGGTCTCCTCCGATCATCTCCGGCCACCTTTTTTATAGCCTGGAGCGGTTTCATTCCTATCCTACATGATGTAGTTTTGATCACTACTTATTATAGCATTATATTTTTCTATTTTCAATCTTTTCATACGATACTTTCTGTGCTATACTTAACCCAAAGTTATTTTTCACATTTACGCCAGCGCCGCAGCGGATCTTCTGGCCGATCTGTGAGAGATGACAGGCCAAAGCCTTTGGAAGAGCGATAGCTTTTCTGCATACAGAGGTATTATAGGAAAGATAAGGAGACATATCGTATGGAATTTGGGTTTTTAGCTGCCTTTTTTGGCACGATCATCCTTTTAGCCCTCTTTGTCGTAGCTGTGACCATCTCCACGGTGAGCAGCTGCCTGGGCACGATCGCCGATGATATGAACGAAGACAAAGGCTGACACAAGAAAAGCCGGATGCACCCAAACGGATGTGTCCGGCTTTTCTATCCTGATCTGCCCCTCCCCGCATCAGATCTATCACGGAAGGACCCTTTCTACAGACAGACTCCGGTCAAGCGCACCTGTATGGCGGCTTGACCGGAGCGCATTTTTTATATCCTTATCCGCTCGCACGTTTTAAGCAGCTCTGCTCTATATCCTATCCGCTTTACTTCGCCTCACCAGCTAACAGCATCGTGATCTCATTGGTACGGGCGATGAATCCGGTCATCCGCTCCGGGGACAGGCTGCCATGGCTCAGCTTTGCCAGATCGTAGAGCTGCCCACAGATCTTCTCCACATTTTCCCCTTCCTTATGAGCTAAGACATACTGGACCAGGGGATGGCCTGTGTTAAGGATCAGGGACTCCCCTGCGCCGCCCATCATGGAGGGATCCATGCCGTACATATTGTACATCCGCATCATCTCCTGCATCCTGCGGGACTCCTCGGTCACGGTGATCATGGAGGCGACGGATGCGTCCTTTAACTTCTCTGCCTTGACCTCCAGCTTGTCATCATTTAACGCCTTCTTGAATGCCGCCGCCAGAACCTCGCCGTCCGCCTTTGCCTTCTCCTTTTCCTCGTCCGTCTCCTCGGAGGCTTCCTTGAAGATCTCGCTCACATCCGCGTCGATGCGCAGGAACTTCAGATCCTGGTTCTTCTGCTCCATCTGGTTGATGAAGGGGCTGTCGATGTTATGGGACAGGATGACCGCATCCAAGCCTTCCTTCTTAAACATATTGATGTACTGGCTCTGCTCTTTCTCGTCGGTCACATAGAACACCTTGTTGGGATGCTTTTCCTTGTTCTCCTCTAAGCACTCCGGCAGGGTCAGATACTTGCCCTCCAGGTTTTTGAAGATGATGTGGTCCTTCATCTTCTCCTGGAACTTCTCATCCTTGATGCAGCCGAACTTGATGAAGGGATTGATATCATCCCAGTACTTCTCATAGTTCTCCCGGTCGGTCTTGCACATGCCGGACAGCTTATCCGCCACTTTCTTGGTGATGTAATCGGAGATCTTCTTCACGAAGCCGTCATTCTGCAATGCGGAACGGGAAACATTTAAAGGAAGGTCCGGACAATCGATCACGCCTTTCAGCAGCATCAGGAATTCCGGGATCACCTCTTTGATATTGTCCGCGATGAAGACCTGGTTATTGTACAGCTTGATGGTGCCCTCTAAGCTGTCATACTCCATATTGATCTTGGGGAAGTACAGGATACCCTTTAAATTGAAGGGGTAATCCATGTTCAGATGGATCCAGAACAGGGGTTCCTTGAAATCCATGAACACCTTCCGGTAAAACGCCTTGTACTCCTCCTCCGTACACTCGTTGGGATGCTTGTTCCACAGGGGAGAGATGTCGTTCAAGGCCACCGGGCGCTTTAAGATCTTATACTTCTCCTTGGCCGGGGAGACCTCCACCACTTCCTTGGTGCCGTCTTCCTTTTCCTTCTCCTCGGTCTTAGCTTCCTCCACGATAGTCTCCACGATCGTGTCCTTATCTGTCAGCTCGTCCTTCTCGATCGTCTCGTGCTGGGGTTTTTTGGTGCTGTCCTCTAAAAAGATCGGGACCGGCATAAAGGAGCAGTACTTCTCGATCACCTCGCGGGCTCGGTATTCATTGGAAAATTCTGTGCTGTCCTCGTTCAGATACAGCGTGATCCTGGTCCCGATGCCTTCCTTATCGCCTTCGTTCATCTCAAAGGTGGTGCCCCCCTCGGACTCCCAGTGGACCGCCTTGGCATCTGCCTGATAGGACAGAGTGTCGATGGTCACTTTATCCGCCACCATAAAGGCAGAGTAGAAGCCCAGGCCGAAATGGCCGATGATCTGGTCCTCGTTGGCCTTGTCCTTATATTTCTCCATAAAGGCCTGCGCACCAGAAAATGCGATCTGGTTGATGTACTCTTCCACTTCCGCCTCTGTCATACCGAGACCGTTGTCCTCAAAGGTGATGCTCTTGTCGGTGGGGTTTACCGTGATCTGGATCTTATACTCCATATCCTCCGGCTTCTCAAACTCGCCCATCAGCTCCAGCTTCTTTAACTTGGTGATGGCATCACAGCCATTAGAGATCAGCTCTCGATAGAAGATATCGTGGTCGGAATAGAGCCACTTTTTGATGATCGGAAATATGTTCTCACTGTTGATCGATAGATTACCTGACTTTGCCATAATGATCAGCACTCCTTTTCTCTTTCTCTTTTTGCTCTGCCTGCAGGTCACTTGATGCGATATAGACCTCATGATCCATATTCTAATACAGGTAGAACAAAAAGTCAATACAAAATCAGCACTCATTTTAATTGAGTGCTAATAAGGTCAGTATCTATAGATCAGGCGAAAGGTCCGCTGCCGGACCGGCTTATGTATAAAAAACGATCAGTTTTGCGAAACGGCTATCCCGTTTTCCTTTAAAAAGCGCTCCACATAACCATCCCACTCGTTCTCCACCGTCTTATCCAATGAAAAAACCACAAGGGATGTCCCTGTCACGCAGGAGAGTCTCCCTTCTTCATACCGGATATGGAGATACAGTCCCCCGATCTGGTCGGGCTGGATGGAATGGATCTGGCTGTCGTTTAAAAATGCGGCTGCGCGCTCCGGCTCTGCCATCAGCACGATCTGGAAGCTTTCCGGAAGCCTCCTGCCTTTGATCAGGGAAAAACAGTAGGGGCGGAGCATCTTCCAGTTAGAAAACTCTCCGAGCTTCCTCTGCTCCAGCTCTTCCTCTGCGAAAAAGCCCCGGCGGATATGACCGTCGATCGTGAAGCGGTTGAAGGTGACCACCTCCGCCTCCTTCAGCAGGAAGGTGTCAAGATCGGTCTCTAAAAATAACTTTCGTGTGAACAGCTTTGTATCTTCGATCTGCAATGCTATCATGCCTCAGCCTCCTGCCGGTCCTGTCCTTGCCGTAAAGCTCACCTTTGATCCGGGAAATATTCTCTATACAGTTCAAAAAACTCTGTGGTCGTGGTATCTTCCCTGGTCTTACAGCTGATCCCCAGCCAGATCTCATCTGACATGGTCAGGGGATGCTCTTCCAGGAACGCATCATAGGCCTCTCTAAGGACAGCATCCTTGCGGATGCGGGTAAGCTCTTCCTTTCGCTTTATGGTAGCCTCCTGGTCATAGTCGCTGACACATTTTATGATGTGATACCGTCCATTCTCCTCGATCACCGGACTGATCTCGCCAGTGGACAGCAGGAAGGCCTCCTCCTCCACCCTGGAGCGCTCCGTCCCTCGTTCCAGCTGCCGGTCGATCTCCCCCGCAGTGCTGTTGGCCTGGGCGATAAGGGAAAAATCCGCCCCCTCCTCCCGGACCTGCTCCAGCACAGACCGGGCGGTATCCTCATCCTGCAGGACGATCTGCTGGATATCGATCACCTTCGCATCGCTGTCGCTGATCTCCAGCCCCGCATCCTCCGTCAGCGCCTTCACGGTCTTGCAGGCCAGGTGATAATCCTCGTACATCCCCTGCACATCCTCTTCGTCGGCTCCTGTATAGGCCTTATCCCCATCGGAGAGGCGGCTGTAATAGTCCTGGGAGAGTCTGCGCAGCAACTCCTTTTCGCTGTTGTCCAGTGTGATCTGCCGATCCTGGGCCATGGCGACGATCACCTGGATGTCGATGGCAAAGAGCTGGATCTGATCTAGCAGATGATCCTGAAAGGTGGTCCCGTTCCCCGACACCACCACATCCCATATCTGATCTGTATAAACCTGTTCGTACCGGTTCCGCTCCGTAGCCACAAGGAGCATCAGTTCTGCCCGTTCAAAATCCAGCTCCAGCCCCTCTTCTGCCCCGGCCGGTGCGCTCCGCTCACAGCCCACCGTCAGGCCGAGGGCCATGAGAAGAAGGCACAGGAACAGACCGGGCCGGCATCCATATGATCTCTCCATCCTATACCCTGTCCTTTATAGGCCGGCCATCCAGAAGCTTTTCTGCACGGACGGTCCAGAGTTCTGTCCTGCCAGGCCCACACGTCACCTCATCATAAAAGCTGCAGTACCTTCAGCACGCCATGGTTGACATTTAGATCCGCCTGGAAACGGGCCGCTGCTTTTACCTCCGGCCTTGCATTTCCTACCGCATAGCTGTAATAGGCGCGCTCCAGCATCTCCAAGTCGTTCTGCTGGTCTCCAAAGGCCATGGTCTCCTCCGGCCCTATCCCTAAGCTCTCCTGGATCTGCTGGAGGGCCGCGCCCTTGCTCACGCTCTTCTCCATGCAGTCCATCCACATATCCCCGGAGATCGTGATCTTCAGCTTGTCCTTATATCTTTCATATATATGCCTGGCTGCGCTCTCCACATCATGCTCCTTGTAGACAGAGAACTTGATGAACTGATCCTCCACCTTGGTCAGATCCGGCACGCAGCTCACCTCAAATCGATAACTCTCCACCAGCCAGTTGACGAACTTCTGGTCCTTTGTCTCCAGATAGACCACGTCCGGACCGCTGAGAGCGATGTCTAAACCCGGACAGGACCGCACATCACGGATCATATCCAGGATCAGCTGCCGGTCGATCGGGGTCACAAAAAGCTGGCGGCCATAGCAGCCCACATAGGCTCCGTTATCCGAAACGTAAAAGATCTTCTCCTTGATGGGGTCGAAGATCCGCTCGATACTGTGCCATTGCCGCCCGCTGGCCGCCACAAACTGAAAGCCTTTTTCCCGCAGGCGGAGGATCTGGTCAAGATACCTTGGATCCAGCTCGTTTTCCCCGTCCCGCACTAAGGTCCCGTCAATGTCTGATGCGATCAGTCTGATCATCCTTTTCCCTCCTCGTACAGGCCCATGGCCTTTAAATCCTGATACAATCTGCCCACCGGCAGGCCGACCACATTATTATAGTCTCCCCGGATGCCTCGGATATGCGCCGCGAACCTTCCCTGGATCCCGTAGGCGCCGGCCTTATCCATAGGCTCCCCGCTCTCCACATAGGCTAAGATCTCTGCCTCTGTCATGGGATAGACGGACACGTCGGTCTGCTCAAAAAAGGTGACGCGCCCCCGGTCTGGTCCGGGAGGGACGATCGTGACGCCTGTGTACACCTGATGCACCTCGCCCTGGAGGAGGGAGAGCATCTCTGCCGCTCCCTGCGGATCCGACGGCTTGCCTAAGATCCTTCCCTTGATGGCCACCACCGTATCCGCCCCGATCACAGCCGCATCCTCGCCGA
Organism: uncultured Lachnospiraceae bacterium; assembly: GCA_910588895.1. Taxonomy (GTDB): domain Bacteria; phylum Bacillota; class Clostridia; order Lachnospirales; family Lachnospiraceae; genus Caccovicinus. The sequence goes on along the minus strand of CAJUSS010000072.1, from coordinate 5,305 downwards.
TCTTTGCCGCCACATCCTCCGCCTTCTGCCGGGAGAGCTCCATCACCATCTCCTCCGGCCCCAGACCCTCTGCTCTTTCCTCGATGCTGCTGGGCACGATCTTCGCCTCGATCCCGATCTGCTCCAGCAGCTGTCTCCTCCTGGGAGACGCCGAAGCCAATACGAACTGCTGTCCCATCCCGCTCTGCTCCTATCTCGATACAACATGTCCCCTGCGCTGACACCACGCCTTTGCTCCGGCCGCGGAGCGCAAGACCATCCGGCTTTTTATCCGATCTGACCGCAGATCAATAGATCTTCAGCCTCCCCAGCACCGGCTCATCACTGTCGCTGTCCTTGTGGAGCTGGGCGCGGAAGCTGTAGACAAAATCACAAAAATAAAATGCCAAAAGGCACAGAGCCGTCCATTTTTCAAAGCTGCCGGATATGTAGCCCACCATGCGGTGTACAAAGCCATTGAGGAAGCGGAAGAAAAAGATGCCCAAAAATCCCCATGCCACAGAGCTCTGGAAGCAGATGATCCCCTTATAGTTCATCCATTTATGACTATAATCCCACCAAAAAGATCCAAAGAACCGGATCATCAGATGGGCCGTCACCAATTCCATGGTGGTCGCCATGATGGATGTGGCAAAATAAAGCTTGATCGTCTGGGACGCAAATGGCTGCAGGAATAAGCAGGCCCCCAGCGCGCCGAACCCGTAGATGATACAGAAGGGGCCATGGCCAAAGCCCCGGTTGACCACCGGGGTCCTGTATTCATAGGTGAGCACGATACATTCTAATAGATACCCGAAAAAACTAAACATGAAAAACCAATTGATCATATGATAGATGTTCATATCCATGAGCTGTGACTCCTCTCTAAAACTGTCCTTCGTCGCTCCATTTTCTGCTGTCAGCAGCCTCTTTACTGCTTATAACGACTTTTTAACGAATACAGTATAATATGACAGGCTGAAAAAGACAAGCCGGAATTTCTTACATTTCTCGACTTTTACGGTCATTAGCCACACCTACGCCGATCGTTTATAGGTGCAGGCGCATGACCGGGCCTCCTGAGCTGGGCAGCTGGCATGCGATAGAGCAAAAGGCCAGCCGACTAAAGCTGCTTTGGCATCAGCTTGTCCGCGTCCTCCAAGATCCTCCCAAGCTCCCGTTCTACGACTTCATAGACCAGGATGTCTGGCGGGTCCTGCTCCAGATAGGCGTGGTCGAAGCTCTGCCAATGGTAGAAATCCACATTCCGAAAATACCGGGTGATCTTGCTGAGCATGACGGGGACAAAGGAGTCGCCGTAGAAAGCCAGGCGGCGTGGATCTGGAGCACCGGGAGCCTGGTATCGCAGGACCGATCCGTCCCCCCGCGGGTCGGCAGACTCTACGGCCACATCATCATAGTAGCCATGGACCACGCAGAACTGATCGTCCAGGAAGGACTCCGGCATATGGAAGAGCATGGCCAGGTCCCCCCGGTCCCGCTGAGCATAGGGGATGATCACGTCATCTACGGTCACGGCTTGTCCGCCTGCCGCGTCGATCAGCATCTGCCCGGCTACGAAAGCGCCGGCTTCATTCCAGTGAGTGTCCGTCTTAAAATACCATTCCAGATCCCGTTCTTCCAGAAAATAGGTTTTTGGAGCGACCACAGGGATGCTGGTCCGTTCTCGCAGGTACTGCTCCACCTGGTCGTACCGGGTGGTATCCGAGAGCTTTGTGTACCATTCCGGCATATAGTCGCCGTAGATGCTTTCCTTGTTGGGCGCTAAGAGCACCACGAAGGTAGTCCCCTGGTCCACGTGATACTGCCGGACAGCTTCCAGCTTCGCCCCGATCAGCGCCAGCTCTTCCTCGCTGTAAAGGTCCTGGCCGCGATAGTCCGCCACGCTGGTGCCTCCATTGTAAAAATACCAGCCCTCCTTCCCCAAGATCACCTCCGGGTTATCTACAGACTGGAAAAGGGTCAGGTTGATCCCTGCGTTCAGGCTCAGGAGCTGCTCGCGGAAAGCCGCATGGTCATTGATGTAGGCCTCCACCGCCGCCGGATAGCCCTGGAGGTTTTCTCCGTCCAGCCGGGGGAACGGGGCCAATTCCCGCTTTTCCGCATTTTCTCCCTCTGCCGTCAGGCGGGAGGACAAAAGGGGCCACAGCAGGTTAGGGACTATCAAAATAGCCCAGAAGGATAAGATCATCCACTTTTTCATCTTCATCGCCATCCCTTTCGACGCTTTTTATGGGGCCGGATCTCGGTCTTACATCACCGCTTCCTTAAACTGCATATCTTAAACCGCCCCGCTCAAAATCGGAAATAGATAAATGGATTATAGGTGTTGCTCACCAGCAGCATGATGGAATAGGCCGTCACCGCCGCCATCACCGCCACATCCAAAAGGTCGGTCTCCTCCTCCCGGTACAGCCTTTTCTTCCAGGCCGGAAAGAGCTGCTGCACAGGACCGCACAGACAGATCCCCACCGCCATCCAGAAGAACAGCCGCAGATCGCCGTACATGCGGATCGGATACAGCCCCTCCCTCCAGGTGACCATGGCTTTGAACAGCTCCTTTGCTGTCCCTAAATGCTCCGCTCTGAACAGCATCCAGCCGAACATCACCGCCAGCATGGTATAGACATGGCTGAGCCCGCTTATGATCCTGCTCTTCCATCCCCCATGCCGGTCCTTCTGTCGGTCATTTTGCAGTCCTGCCGGCAGGCTCTTTTGACGATCGTTTTGCAGCCCCTGCCGGGCCACCTTCTCCCCGATCAGGAGGATCCCGTAATAGACGCCCCACAGCACAAAGGTGATGCTGGCTCCATGCCACAGACCCGTAGCACAGAAAACGATGAACAGGTTGAGACAGGTCCTTTTTTGCCCCTTCCGGTTCCCTCCCAGGGGGATATACAGATACTGCTTGAACCAGGTAGAGAGGGAGATATGCCATCTGCGCCAGAACTCCGACACAGATCTGGAAAGGTAAGGATAGTTAAAATTCTCCATAAAATGGAACCCGAACATCTTCCCCAGCCCGATCGCCATATCCGAATAGCCAGAAAAATCAAAGTAGATCTGAAGGGTATAGACCAGGACCCCGAACCAGCTGATCGCCGTCCCCAGCTCTGCCGCAGGCAGAGCAAAGATCTGGTCGGCGGCCTGGGCAAAGGTATTGGCCAGGATCACCTTTTTTCCCAGACCATAGGAAAAGCGCTTGATCCCGTAAGCCTGGAGCTGCAGGCTGTTCTTGCGGGCAGCGATCTGCCCTTCGATGTCATGGTATTTCACGATCGGTCCCGCGATCAGCTGCGGGAAAAAGGAGATGTAGAGGGCCAGATAAAAGGGGTTTTTCTGGACCGGGATATCTCTCCTGTAGACATCGATCACATAGGAAAGGGCCTGGAAGGTGTAGAAGGAGATCCCGATCGGCAGGACGATCTGCCGCAGTCCGATCCGCTCCCCGCCCAGGAGCAGGTTGAGGATCTGTACGAGGAAATTAAAATATTTAAAGTACCCCAAAAGCCCAAGATCTGCCGCCAGGCAGCAAAAAAGGAGGAGCCTCCTTCCTCCCTTCCCCTCCACTCTCGCCAGCGCCAGGCCAAAAAAGAAGTTTATCCCGATCGACGCCAGCATGAGGAGGATGAACTTCGGTTCACCCCAGGCATAGAAAAACAGGCTGGCCAGCAAAAGGACCAGGTTCTTCCCCTTCTTCCACGGGAGCAGGTGGTAGAGCAGGAATACAGTGGGGAGAAAATACCAGACAAATACCAGTGAGCTGAACAGCATACCGCAGTCCCCTTTCAGTTTGTAACGGCTATAGCAGGCTAAAAGGTCCCAGAGATCCCCATCTGGTGCCTGCTTTCTAACCATTATAAACTACTGCCTTTCGTTTGACAATGACGGCGATCATTTTTTATCTTCATCGTAATAGTCTGGTAATAACTTACATTCTATGATCCCCACGCCCTACGGTCACCTCCGCAGCCGTATGGTGATGGATCGCATCCAGATCATATGATCTCATCCTGTATCTTTTACCGTCAGATCACTCCCCATGACCTATCCCCCTCTTTCCAGATAGCTGAACGGTCCGGAAGATGCGTCGACCGATCTGATGGAAAAAGCAGAACAGATCAAATATGGTCACTTGATCAACCTGTTCTGCTCTCTGCTGCTTTTTTGTGGATCTTCATTGCAATAACCTGGCCACATCCAGCAGCCCCCATCCCTGCTGGTTGTGAGGAAGGCCCAGGTCCACTGCCCGCTCCCGGATGTGCAGCTTTACATCCACATTGGTCATGTCCGGATATCGTTCCAGCAGCAAGGCGATCGCGCCGGAGACCAGGGGCGTGCTCATACTGGTCCCGCTCTTGATCTGGTACCTGCACTGCCGGTCCCCGCAGCTGATGATCTTAGAGCCGGGCGCCACGATATCCGGCTTACAGACGCAGGATTCTGTGGGCCCTCTCCCGGAGTAATCCACCAT
>CAJUSS010000072.1:0-821 GCA_910588895.1 uncultured Lachnospiraceae bacterium | reverse complement strand
CACCATCTTATCCCCCATGACCATCACTGCCTGGTCGTCATCCGAGGTGCCCACCGTGATCACCTTCCGGCTGATCCCCGGTGTGGTGATCGTCTTTTCCTTCGGCCCCTGGTTCCCCGCCGCGATCACCATCACCAGCCCCTCATCCCAGGCCGCGTCCACCCCCCGCACCAGAGCCGAGTCCTCGCTCATCACCTTCCGGTTAAAGGATCCCACCGAGATGTTGACGATCCGTATCCCATACCGCTCTTTGTTCTCCCGGACCCATTTAAGCCCGGCCAGCACATCCGAAGCAAAACCGTTCCCTCTCTTGTCCAGCACCTTCACGCCGATCAGGTGGCATCCCGGCGCCATCCCCTGGAACCGGCCGCCCGAAGCTCTCCCATCTCCCCCGATGATCCCGCAGACATGGGTCCCGTGGGAATTATCGTCATATGGGTTCATCCGCCCTCTCACGATATCCCGGAACGCCACCACATGGTCCATCAGGTCCGGGTGCATATACACCCCCGTATCCAGGACCGCGACACCCACCCCCCTTCCGGTGATCCCCATCTGATACACACTCCCCCAGTTCATCAGCCTTTTTACCTGGTCCATGCGCCTCTTCCTTGTTTAAAGCTCTTGTTCTAAGATATTCGCAGCCAGGCCGTGCGGTCACAAGGTCCCTTTCCGTCTCATTTTCTTTATGCTCCTCCGATCACCACCACCCTTCCCACGCTCTGGTCCGCCAGGCCATAGTCAATGATGGAGGCCCATCATAATGGGGATGATGACCTCCATGATGACTTCCAGGACAACAAATACCGGCGTGAGGATGG
>CAJUSS010000071.1 GCA_910588895.1 uncultured Lachnospiraceae bacterium | reverse complement strand
GCCCAATTTCCCGTTTCCCATGCGAAGGAAATTCTTCTGGAGAAACTGGCAGTAGGGAGCTTTGATGTGGACGATCTGATCTTAAATACGGCGGGGGCGGTCTTAGGGTATATCCTGTACCAGATCGTGCAGAGGACCCGCATTTGGAGGAGACATCATGCCAGAAGGAAATAGGAGGACCTATCATGTGGACTATGTCCGCAGGCCTCTGGCCCGGAGGGGCTTTTATGCGATCGGCGTCACGGCGGTGGGGCTGATCTTGTTCGGCGCTGTCATGGGCCTGGCAGTAAGATCTCAGGGCAATGTGCCCTTGAACGTGGGGGCCATGGCCTTTTCCAGCCTGCTCTTTTCCCTGTGCGGGCTGGTCTATGGGATCGGGGCGCTGTTTGAGAAAGAGAAGAATTATATCCTGGCCAAGCTGGCCATGATCTTAGACGGACTGATGATCCTGGTGTGGGTCATCATGATCTTGGTGGGGCTGGGGATACGGTGAGGCGAGGATAGGCAGCAGGAAGAAGGGGTTAAGGATGGATGTCTGGAGATTTTGGAAGGAAGAGAACGAGCAGGTAGAGGAGCGTTACCAGCTCGTCATGGAAAGGATCGGGGCGGTCTTGACCGAGGAGACGGTGGAGGATCCATATCGCGGTTTTTTTGTCCATACGGCGCAGTTTGTAAAAGAGCTGGGAGGGCTGGTGGAGAGGCTGCGGACGGGCTATCTGGAGCAGGCTTCCCTGGAGGAGCTTAAGGCGGACAACCGAAGGCTGTATGAGGATATCCTGCCAGAGCATTATGCTGTGAGTTATGGGGACCCGGCGTATGCGGCGGACCGGCTGGGGACGGAGATGGGACCTCTCCTTTCCTTTTTATATAAGGAGTTGAGAGGGGGGATCGCCAGCGCCTATGAAGGGAAGCTGTGGGAGCTGACCGCGGTGGGCGAGACCTTTATCCAGGTCTACAACCTGTTCGAAGGGCAGGTCCCCTCCGCCCAGGCGGTAAGGGACGTGCTCTACTGGTATGTGAGCGATTATGCGGACCAGACGGTGCGCCAGCGGCTGTGGGAGTGCTTTGACCCGAGATGGAGCTTTGCTAAGGATATCATCATGGAGGCGGATCTTTTTGATCTGCGCTATCTCTACCGCTTTGGAGACTATATCTCCCCGTCGGAGCTTTCGGTGGCGTCCTTTTTAAACACTCTGCCAGAGGAGACGATCTGTGTCATGGCGGATACCTTTGTGGAAGGGTACCGGAAGGGCTTTGAGGTGATGGGACGGGATCTTTCAAAAAAGAAGACCGTGCTGATCCGGTATGAGCTGGGTTTTGAGCGGATGATCCGCCAGGCGGTGGAGGGCTTTCGAAAGCTGGGCTTAGAGCCGTTGTTCTGCCGTGCCGCCTATCAGGTGGTCAACCAGACCCCCGGGCGGAAGGTGGGCTGGCACAGCTCCTCGCCCAATAAGCAGTATGACCATGACCACCGGTATGACAGCGCGGTCTTTATGGGAAATGCTTTCAAGGAGCGGAAGCTGTCGATCTTAAAGGCCGCCTATGAGACGTTCAGGGAGGAAGCCTCCTGGTACGCGGGACCGGCTGTGGCGGAGACCTTCGGAGAGGAGGGCTTTACGCCGGAGGATAAGAAGGCGTGTCTGGCCCTCTCCTCCCATCAGGAAGGGGTGGTCAGGAGCCTGGACAATGAGGCGGCTCAGCTCATGGAACAGTATGTGCCGGAGGGAGAGACCAGCTTTACCATCATCGCCTTCCCAAGGCCGGAGATCGGGGATCGTTTTGCGGAGATCTTTAAGGAGATCATCCGCATCAATACGCTGGACTATGACCTTTATACCAGGATCCAGCAGATCCTGATCGACGGGCTGGATCAGGCCGACTATGTAAAGATCAAGGGCCGGGGAGCCAACCGCACCGACCTGAAGATCATGCTGCATCCCTTATCCGACCCGAAAAAGGAGACGGGCTTTGAAAACTGCGTGGCAGATGTGAACATCCCGGCAGGGGAGGTGTTCACATCGCCTAAGCTCACCGGCACAGAAGGGCTTTTGCATGTGGGAAAGGTCTATATAAATGGTCTACGGTTTAAGGATCTTAAGCTGCATTTTGCGGACGGCTTTGTGGAGGACTATTCCTGTGCCAACTTAAAGGATCCGGAGAGCGGCAGAAGGCTGGTCCGGCAGGCGATCTTGAAGGACCACGACCGTCTGCCCATGGGCGAGTTTGCCATCGGCACCAATACCACGGCCTATGCGGTGGGGCAGAAGTATCAGATCGCGGACCGTCTGCCGATCCTGATCGCGGAGAAGATGGGGCCCCATTTTGCGGTGGGGGATACCTGTTACAGCTGGGCGGAGGAACTTCCCATGTACAATCCCGACGGGAAGGAGATGATCGCCAGGGAGAACGAGGTGTCGGCCCTGCGAAAGACCGATCTGTCCAAGGCCTATTTTAACTGCCATACGGATATCACGATACCCTACGACGAGCTGGGGTCGATCGTCGCCCACCGGGCCGATGGAGGAGAGATAGAGATCATCCGGGACGGGCGGTTCGTGCTGGAGGGGACAGAGGAGCTGAACCTTCCGCTGCTGGAACTGGAGGCCTAAGCGCCAAAGCCGGGTCCATGCGCCCGCATCGGTACAGCAACTGGCGCGGGCGTGGAAAGGGGCGATATTGGACCGGCCTTGCGCAGTCCCCGCAGAAAGGGATTGACGCGGTACATAAAAGACGATATGATACAGATAAGTGGAACATATCTTATCAGTCCTGCTTATAAATGATGATAAGAACAAAAAGACCCGGAACAAAAGAAAGGAGCAGAGCATATGGCAAAGGTTGGCATCGTGATGGGGAGCGATTCGGATATGCCGGTGATGGCGAAGGCGGCGGAGGTCTTAGACCAGCTGGGTGTGGAGCATGAGATGACGATCATCTCAGCCCATCGGGAACCGGATATCTTTTTTGACTGGGCAAAGTCGGCAGAGGCCAGAGGCTTTAAGGTGATCATCGCCGGAGCGGGGAAGGCAGCCCACCTGCCGGGGATGTGCGCGGCGCTTTTTCCCTTGCCGGTGATCGGCATCCCCATGAAGACCTCGGATCTTGGCGGGGTGGATTCCCTGTACTCGATCGTGCAGATGCCTTCGGGGATCCCGGTAGCCACAGTGGCGATCAACGGCGGGGCCAATGCGGGCATCCTGGCGGCGAAGATCTTAGCTGCCTCTGATGAGGAGCTCCTTGAGAGGCTGAAGGCTTATTCGGAAAAGATGAAGGACGATGTGGTGAAAAAGGCCGAGAAGCTGGAGGAGATCGGGTATAAGTCATATCTGGCTTCTATGCGATAGGTTTATGGAGGAGGATGCGATGGATTACAAACATGCGGGAGTGGATATCGAGGCCGGATACCGGTCGGTGGAACTGATGAAGGAGCATGTAAAGGCGACTATGCGGCCGGAGGTGCTGGGAGGGATCGGCGGATTTTCCGGCGGATTTTCCCTGGCGCCTTTTATGGGGATGGAAAAGCCGACCCTGCTCTCCGGGACCGACGGCGTGGGGACGAAGCTTAAGCTGGCGTTCCTCATGGACAAGCATGACACGGTGGGGATCGACTGTGTGGCCATGTGTGTCAATGACGTGGCCTGCGCGGGGGGCGAGCCCTTGTTTTTCTTAGATTACATCGCCTGCGGCAAGAACTATCCGGAGAAGATCGCGGCGATCGTCAGCGGCGTGGCGGACGGGTGCAGGCAGGCCGGAGCGGCCCTGATCGGAGGCGAGACGGCGGAGATGCCGGGCTTTTACCCGGAAGACGAGTACGACCTGGCCGGGTTTGCGGTGGGGATCGCGGATGAGAAGGAGATGATCGACGGGTCGGACTTAAAGGCCGGGGACGTGCTGGTGGGCATGGCCTCCTCCGGGGTCCATTCCAACGGGTTCTCCCTGGTCCGCAAGGTCTTTGAAAAGGAGCTGACCCGGGAAGGGCTGGCCGCCTACTATGAGGAGCTGGGCGCGACGCTGGGCGAGGTGCTGCTGGCGCCCACCAAGATCTATGTGCAGGCGTTAAAGGAAGTGAAAAAGGCCGGCGTCAAGGTCAAGGCCTGCAGCCATATCACCGGCGGCGGCTTTTATGAAAATGTGCCCCGTATGTTAAAGGACGGGGTCCGTGCCGTGATCAAAAAGGACAGTTATCCGGTGCCTCCGATCTTCGGCCTGCTGGCGAAAAAGGGACAGATCGACGAGAAGATGATGTACAATACCTATAACATGGGGATCGGGATGATCGTGGCGGTGGACCCTGCGGATGTGGAGAAAACGATGGAGGCCATGAAAGCCGCAGGCGAGACCCCCTATGTGATCGGGTCCATCGAAGGGGGCGAGAAAGGCGTGACATTATGCTGAGGATCGGTGTCCTGGTCTCCGGCGGCGGGACCAATCTACAGGCGATTTTAGACGGGATCGACAGCGGGAAGATCCGCAACGGGAAGGTGGAAGTGGTCATCAGCAACAATGAAAAGGCTTACGCCTTAGAGCGGGCAGCGCGCCGTCAGATCCCGGCTTTCTGCATCTCACCAAAGAGCTTTGCCGACCGCGCCCGGTTCCACGAGGCGCTCCTAAAAAAGCTGGAGGAGTATGCCCTGGACCTGATCGTGCTGGCCGGCTTCCTGGTGACGATCCCGCCGGAGATGATCCGGCGGTACAGGAACCGGATCATCAACATCCATCCCTCCCTGATCCCCTCTTTCTGCGGAGTGGGCTATTACGGGCTGAAGGTCCATGAGGGCGCATTAAAGCGGGGCGTGAAGGTGACCGGGGCTACGGTCCATTTTGTGGACGAGGGCGTGGATTCCGGCCCCATCCTCCTGCAAAGGGCAGTGGAGGTAGAGCCGGGGGATACGCCAGGGACCCTCCAGAAACGGGTGATGGAGCAGGCCGAGTGGGTGATCCTGCCCAAGGCGATCGATATGCTGGCCAACGGGGAGCTGCCGCTGGGCGAAGGAGAGTAAGAGTGAGGCGGACGGATGGGATCGTCCTGTTTGTGTGGGGAGAAAGGGAGGCAAACGACAGATGAAGGTTTTGATCGTAGGGAGCGGCGGCCGTGAGCACGCGATCGCGTGGAAGGTAGCCCAGAGCCCCAAGGTGGAGAAGATATACTGTGCCCCGGGCAACGGGGGGATCGGCCAGTATGCAGAGTGTGTGCCGATCGGCGCCATGGAATTTGACAAGCTGGCGGCATTTGCAAAGGAAAAGGCGGTGGATCTGACCGTGGTGGGCATGGACGATCCGCTGGTGGGCGGCCTGGTGGATGTGCTGGAGGCGGCGGGCCTGCGGGTCTTCGGCCCCAGGAAGGCGGCGGCGATCCTGGAGGGCTCCAAGGCCTTTTCCAAGGATCTGATGAAAAAATACAAGATCCCCACGGCGGCCTATGCGACCTTTGACGACGCGGCGGCGGCCTGCGCCTATCTGGAGACGGCGGCTATGCCGGTGGTCTTAAAGGCGGACGGGCTGGCCTTAGGAAAAGGGGTCCTGATCTGCCAGACCTTAGAGGAGGCAAAGGCCGGCGTGAAGGAGCTGATGGAGGATAAGAAGTTCGGCTCCGCAGGGGACAGCATCGTGATCGAGGAGTTTTTGACCGGGCGGGAGGTGTCGGTCCTGTCCTTTGTGGACGGGAAGACCATCAAGATCATGACCTCTGCCCAGGACCACAAGCGGGCCGGAGACGGCGATACCGGTTTAAATACCGGCGGCATGGGTACCTTTTCCCCCAGCCCCTTCTACACAGAAGAAGTGGATGCCTTCTGCAGGAAGTACATCTATCAGGCCACGGTGGATGCCATGGCGGCAGAGGGCCGGACGTTCAAGGGGATCATCTTTTTCGGCCTGATGCTCACCGAGAAGGGTCCCAGGGTCCTGGAGTACAATGCCCGTTTCGGCGATCCGGAGACCCAGGTGGTGCTCCCGCGGATGGAAAATGATATCGTGGAGGTGTTCGAGGCCTGCATCGACGGCACCTTGGACCAGATCGATCTGAAGTTTGCCGACAATGCGGCGGTGTGCGTGGTGCTGGCATCGGAGGGCTATCCGGTCCACTACGAGAAGGGGCTCCCGATCTATGGGCTGGAGCGCTTCGCGGAGGAGGACGGTTACTATGTGTTCCACGCAGGGACCAGATTTGCGGAGGACGGAACGACCCTCCTGACCAACGGAGGCCGGGTGCTGGGTGTGACCGCTCTTGGAAAAGACTTAAAAGAAGCCCGGGCCAATGCCTATCAGGCGGCGGAGTGGGTGGATTTTGGGAATAAGTATATGCGGCATGATATCGGGAAGGCGATCGACGAGGCGTATGAACCAACTTGATCAGAGGCTCCTGGCCGAGAAGCGGTTCGGTGACCTGGAACGTTCAACAGAGGATCGGGCCTTTCAGGAAGCGTTATATGCGGAATATGGGCTTTGATGGGGAGCGATGTTCTGTATCTATCGGATTGCAGAAAGACCGCAGACCTAGGAAGCATCTATAATAAGAGGCGTTCGATCAGTGCGATAGAAAAGAGAAGGGCTTTGGGCCTTTTGAAATGTCAGGGGATCCTTTGATGGGGTCCCTTGCTTTATTATAGATGGATGATCATGTTTTACAGGGGGAGGGCTATGCGTTTAGATAAAGATATCCTATCGAGGATCGTTAGCGGAAGCAGGAGGTTTATGGATCCATTTGGAGTCCCGGAACCCTATTTTATCGTGGATGTCCATGGATACAAAGAAGAGCATGATGCAAAGATCATCGCGCTATATTATGATAAACTGCGCTATGCGGTCGCACATGCAGATCGATTGATCGAAGACGCTTTTGATGATCGGTTTTATGGCTTCTATGGAGTAGATAAAGAGCAGGTGGGATCGCCTGTTCAAATGCGTTCCGGACTTTGTTTTGAGTCGTTTTCACTTGATATAGAAGATCGTTCGGTCTGCGCCTATCTTTCAAACTCTCGATATATGTTTGGTCATTTTATTGAAGTCATGTGGGATATCGAGTGGAATGTCCAAAGTATATGGATAAACTAAAGCGTTTTTGACGAGGGCGATAAGAAGGCTGGGAAAACAGGAAGGGCAAAAGATAGGGAGCCTAGATGAGCGGGAGGAGCCAGAACGTTTTTACCATGGCTTTGTCCTGGGGCTGATGGTAGAGCTGGCGGACCGGTATGTGCTGACTTCAAACCGGGAGAGCGGCTTTGGGCGGTACGATGTGATGCTGGAGCCTTTAGATCTAGAGCAGGATGACGGGATCCTCCTGGAATTTAAGGTGTTTCAGCCAAAGAGGGAAAAGAGCCTGGTGGATACAGCAAAAGCAGCGCTCCAGCAGATCTGGGAAAAACGATACAGTGTGTCCTTGGCGGCAAAAGGGATACCGGAGGAAAGGATCCGCAGCTATGGGTTTGCGTTTCGGGGCAAGGAGGTTTTGATCGAGGGGGGATAAGGGGGGCTCTTCACAGGTTGGCCAAAGGGTCCGCTCCGGGAGGGCCATATCACACCGGGGACGCGCTCCCGCTCCGGTCGAACGCAGCGGACTGTCCACCACATCCCTCTAGCGTAGAGTTCTCTGGCGTGGGTGCGAACAGTAACCCGCTCTGTCGCTCCCATTTATACCCAGAGCAGGAAGGCTTTGCATTTTCACAGACCGTATACTATAATAGCCCTAACTCCAGTGTCATCGACTTAATAAGGAACAATGGGAAGATCATTGACAGCTTACACCTGAGGTAAGGCGGACGAGATCCCGGGATGCCATTGCAGCTTGAGGCTGTGAGAAGGCGGGATCGAGGATGAGGCCGAGTCCTAAGACTTGCTGGAGTCATCTTGCGACTTCCTGGTAAGAGGGAGGAGAAAGGGGATGGGCGGATGAAAACATGACAAAACTGCAGTATGGACGGAGAAGAAAAGAGCAGACACACAGAGGAAAGGAAGAGGATAGCATGAGAAAAACGACAGTATGTGCATTCCTGTGTGCGGCGGCGATCGCGGGTCTTGCTGCAGGATGCGGGGCAGAGCCACAGGACACAGAGAACGCCAGGACAGCATCAGGAGAGGACGGGGCAGGCGCGGACAGGGGAGCCGCAGAGTCAGGCCAGGGTGAGGGAACGGGAAAGACCGGCGGGGAAGAAGGCGCAGGTGCGGATATGACAGCTGCAGACGCATACACGCCGGTCACGATCACGCTGAACTTAGAAAGGTCCGGCTTGGGCGAAAATGTGGAGTATACCTTCACAAAAAAGCCCACCCATGTGGTGGCGTCGGGCGATCAGATGGCCGACTTCTTTTTTGATCTGGGGGTGGAGGACTCCATGGCAGGCTACACCAGAGGCTCAGCCTGGAGCCTGGTCTCAGAGTATCCCAAAAGAGACCTGGTCCCGCAGCTTTTGGAGCCGGGAAAGGGCCTTGGCAGCTTGTCCAAGGAGGCGCTCCTTGCTACGGGATGCGACTTCCTGATCGGCTGGGATTCCGTATTTTCCGATAAAAATTTTGGGCCCGGGTTCTGCAGGGAAAATGGGATCGCCATGTATTTCCCCTATGTATGCAGTGACCATGCTGTTTTTGAGGATCTGTACAAGGACTATGAGACGCTGGGACAGATCTTTGGGGCAAAGGAACTGGCCGCGGAGAAGATCCAGGCGATGGAGGATAAGCTCCAGCGCGTGGAGGAGACCTTGGGAGAAGAGGTGTATGAAGACCCGATAAAGGTATTTGTCTATGATTCCGGTGAGGACGCGCCGTTTACAGCGTGCCAGGGGATGCCGGGGGATATCCTAAAGCATGCCGGCGGGATCTCCATCTTTGACGACATCGAGGCTGGATGGGCCACCCCTTCCTGGGAGGAAGTGGTGGAGAGGGATCCGGAGGTCATCTTGATCTTGGATTATGAAGGGGATGGAGAGGTGGAGGAGAAGCTCCGGTTCTTACAGACCAACGATGCCACTAAGGATCTGAAGGCCGTAAAGGAAGGGAAGGTCTATTCCGCGTGCTGTGCAGATATGCAGGGATCCGCCGGTTCCGCCAGGACAGTTGAAGTGATCGCAGAGCAGCTGTACCCGGAGCGGTTTTGGCAGACGGGACGGTAAGCATGGAACGGCATAAGATCGTACAGAGCAGGATCCAGTATGGGATGTTCGTGCTGCTGCTCTGCGCGCTGATCGTTTTCGCCGCCTGCTTTTCCGTGTCGATCGGTGCGGTGGATATCGATCCGGCATCTATTTTTAAGATCATCACGAACCGGGCCTTTGGCAAAGCGCTGTTTGCGCGGGGATGGGAGGACAGGACCGAGACGATCATCTGGAGCATCCGCTTTCCGCGGGTGATCATGGCGTTCATCGTGGGAGCCGGCCTTTCGGTCTGCGGTGTGCTGATGCAGGCATTGACCAAAAACGCTCTGGCAGATCCCTATGTGCTGGGGATCTCCTCCGGCGCTTCTACAGGAGCGGTCTGCGCGATCATCCTGGGGTGGTTCCGTTTTATGGGAGGTTATGCCACCATTTTCGGGGCCACCTTGGGGGCGGCCTTGTCGATCCTGCTGTCCATGGGGATCGCCTCGGCCAGAGGGAGGATCGCTTCCAGTCAGCTGGTGCTGGCCGGGATCGCCACGTCGGCGCTCTTTTCCGCCTTGACGAACCTGGTGATCTATGGCTGTCATACAGGGTCAGATAAGACGAAGACCGCTCAGTACTGGATGATCGGTTCCTTGAGCGGGGCGGACTGGGGGACGGCAGGATATGTGGCGGTCGTGTTCGCGGCGGCGATCGGGATCGTCCTGCTGTTTGTCCGCGACATGGATGTGCTGCTGCTGGGAGATGACGTGGCCGAAAGCCTTGGGGTGGACACCGGCAGGATCAAGCGGGTGATCATCCTGATGGCCACCGTATTGACCGGCGTGGTGGTGTCCGTCAGCGGAGTGATCGGCTTTATCGGCCTGGTGGTGCCTCACATCGTCCGGGCAGTGGTGGGCTCGAAGCACATACGCCTGCTCCCGGCGGCGATCTTGGTGGGCGGGCTGTCCACCATGCTGGCGGATGTGGTATCCCGAGTGGTCATGGCCCCGGAGGAGCTGCCGATCGGGATCGTCTCCGCGCTCATGGGAGCGCCCTTCTTCCTATATCTGATCAAGACCGAAAGAGACGGATAGAGCAGCTGCGGAGTATGCGGGGCAGTTTCGCGACAGGAGGAGGGGAGAAGATGAGGCTGCAGGTAGAGGCACTGGATCATCGCATGGGAGGGAGGCAGATCTTAGACAAAGTATCCCTTGCGGTGGAAGACGGCGGATTTATAGGGCTGATCGGTCCCAACGGATGCGGAAAGACCACCTTGTTAAAAAATATCTGTAAAGCATATAAGCCAAGGCGGGATGTGGTCTTTATCGGCGGAAAGGATGTGATGACACTCTCCGCCAGGGAGATGGCAAAGGAAGTAGCCGTGATGGCCCAGGAAAACCCTGTGGGATTTGATGTGGAAGTGATCGATATGGTGATGTTCGGACGATATCCGCACAGAAGGTTTTTGGAGGGCGAGAAAAAGGAGGATGTTCGGCTGTGCCGGCATTTTATCCAGAAGGTGGGGCTTGACGGATATGAGCACAGATCCTACTTGAGCCTGTCCGGCGGGGAAAAGCAGAGGGTGCTCTTAGCCAGGGCGCTGGTCCAGGAAAGCAAGCTGATCGTCCTGGACGAGCCGACCAACCATCTGGATGTGCGCTTTCAGTATCAGCTCATGCAGACGCTGAAGGAGCAGGAGATCACGGTATTTGCCTCCATCCACGACTTGAACCTCGCCGCAATGTACTGCGATAAGGTGATCTGGATGGATAAGGGGCGGATCATAAAGATCGGGACTCCGGAGGAAGCGATCACGGAAAACGATATAGCCGAGATCTTCAAAGTCAGATCCCAGGTGACCGTAAATCCGATCACGGGGAAGACCCAGATCTATTACCTGCCGGATGCGGTGTAGGATCGGATGGAGAGGGGCGTGTGAGGGACCGGGAGCAGATGAGGCTCCCGGTCTTTTGCATGGTCACTTTTCACAGGCTGGCCAAAAGGTCCGCTGCGGGTGCTTGACAACGGGAATACAAAGTGCTATGCTCATAAGCAGAGAAAAAGAACGTATGTTCTGCATGCCCGGCGGATGACGATTGCATAATGGGACGGCAGATGTGAGAAGCTAGAGGATAGGCACGAGTTAGAGAAGGCGGGTAGAGCAAGCGCGTGTAAGACCGGGCATAGGACAGGATGCAGGGTGTCAAAAGGAGGCGGGGAGATATGGAGGAAGGCGGGCGTATATATATCGCGATCGATCTGAAATCCTTTTATGCTTCCGTGGAATGTATGGAGCGTGAGCTGGACCCTCTGACCACAAACCTGGTGGTGGCGGATGAGAGCCGGACGGAGAAGACGATCTGTCTGGCGGTCAGCCCTTCCTTAAAGGCTTACGGGATAGGGGGCCGGGCCAGGCTATTTGAGGTGGTGCAGAAGGTGAGAAAGGTCAATGCCCGAAGGAGGAGGGACGCTCCGGACCGGATATTTTCCGGCTCCTCCGCAGATGATCTGCTGCTGAGGGCCGATCCGTCATTGGCGGTGGACTATATCGTTGCCCCGCCCCGCATGGCCCTCTATATGGAGCGGAGCACGGAAGTTTATCAGATCTATCTTAAGTTTGTGGCGCCGGAGGATATCCATGTGTATTCGATCGACGAGGTGTTCATGGATGTGACCGATTATCTGGATACCTATGGTCTGACGGCCAGGGAGCTGGCTAAGGAGATGATCCGGGCCGTCTTTTCGGCTACAGGGATCACGGCCACCGCCGGGATCGGGACCAACCTTTACCTGGCAAAGGTGGCTATGGACATCGTGGCCAAGCATATCCAGCCAGATCCAGACGGGGTGCGGATCGCGGAGCTGGATGAGATGCGCTATCGGCGCAAACTTTGGGACTACCGGCCATTGACCCATATCTGGCGGGTGGGACCGGGATATGCGAAACGGTTAGCGGAGCAGGGACTCTTCACCATGGGGGATATCGCGCGCTGCTCCATCGGCAAGAGCACGGACTACTATAACGAGGAGCTGCTCTACCGGATGTTCGGCGTCAATGCGGAGCTTTTGATCGACCATGCCTGGGGGTGGGAGCCCTGCACCATGAAGGAGATCAAGGCTTACAAGCCGGAGAGCAGCAGCATCGGCTCCGGCCAGGTGCTGCAGTGCCCCTACCCTTTCCAGAAAGCCAGGCTGGTGGCCCGGGAGATGGCGGACTTTTTGTCTCTGGATCTGGTGGAGAAGGGGCTTTTGACCGACCAGATCGTGCTGACGGTAGGGTATGATATGGAGAACCTGGCAGATCCTAAGGACCGCGGACGGTACAAAGGGCCGGTGACCACGGACCGCTACGGAAGGAAGGTCCCCAAACATGCCCACGGGACCGTGAACTTAAAGAGAAGGACATCCTCCACAAGACAGATCACCGATGCCGCCATGGAGTTGTTCGACCGGATCGTGGACCCGGAGCTGTCGGTCAGGCGGATCTATATCACTGCCTGCCGGGTGATGGATGAGGTGTCCGCGGACCGGGAGGAGCAGATGCAGGTGGAGCAGCTGGATCTGTTCACGGACTATGAGGCCTTAGAGGAGGCACGCAGAAAAGAAGAGACGGCTCTGGCCCAGGAAAAGAAGATACAGCAGGCCATGCTGGAGATCAAAAAGAGGTTTGGGAAGAATGCGGTATTGAAGGGGATGAGCCTGCAGGAGGGGGCTACGGCCAGGGAGCGGAACAGGCAGATCGGAGGGCATAAAGCGTAGAGGCGTATGTGTCCTGCTCTTCGATATAGCCGCTGGGCTTGGCGTAGGTCTTTGCACGCAGAGGCCGTCCTATGGAGAGCAGGGAGATAGCGTACGGAAATGGAGGCTGCAGCTGATGGATGAGCATGAGACGCGTGAACGTGCATACCGCTATGAGGATATCATCGATCTCCCCCATCCCACCTCCCCGGTCCATCCTCGGATGTCCCTGGCGGAGCGGGCGGCGCAGTTTGCGCCCTTTGCGGCATTGACAGGGTATGGGGATGCGGTCCGGGAGACAGGGCGGCTGACAGAAGCCTGGGCGGAGCCGGATGAGGACTGCAGAGCCGAGCTGGACAGAAGGCTGACCCTGCTTGGGGAACACTTAGGAGAAAAGCCGGAGGTGACGATCACATTCTTTCAGCCGGATGACCGGAAGGCCGGAGGCTTCTACCGGTCTGTGTCCGGAAGGCTGGCGAAGATCGATCCTTACGGGCGCAGGCTGGTCCTGATGGACGGGACCGCTCTTTTGATGGAGCACATCCTCCAGATCCAAGGAGCGCTTTTCGATCATAGCGCGGAGATATGATATCCGGCAAGACCTATGCGATCGTAATGGGTAAAAATGCAAAAAGAGCAGTTGACGAACGTGCCAGATAGTGATAGACTTATTCTTGACAATCGAGAGGGGTGCTGGTACTGTCCGGCTGAGATGAGATAGATCATATCTTAAACCCTGGAACCTGATCTGGATAATGCCAGCGTAGGAAATCATCCACAAAAAGTGGCCCATTATGAAGGGAAGAACCTATTCCGCCTGAGAGAGATCCAGGCGGATCTTTTATTTCCGCGAGCGATAGGCCTGGCTGTGCACGCCTTCGGTGAAGTGTAGCGCTGCAAGCTTGATGTCTTTTTGCCTGCAGCGGGGGTTTTGCTCTGCGGAGAAGGTCAGCCTTACCGGTCGAAGAGAGGAGAGATGTCCATTGAAAAGAAGAACGAAGATAGCGGGAAGGTTCTGGTCCTGCTCGACCCTGTTGGCGATCCTGCTGATATGGCAGCTGGTGACCGGGACAGGGCTCATAGATGCCTTTCTCCTTCCATCGCCGGTCCAGGTGGGCAAGGCCTTCCTTGCAGAGCTCCCTGCCCTGCTGGAGCACTCGGCCATCACCTTGTCAGAAGCCTTTATCGGTCTGGCCGTGGGGATCTTGCTGGGGGCGTTCATGGCGGTGGTCATGGACTGGTCAGATGTGCTGTATCAGGCCTTCTATCCGCTGATCGTATTGACACAGACGATCCCCACGGTGGCGATCGCGCCCCTATTAGTCTTGTGGTTCGGGTACGAGATGATGCCTAAGGTGATCTTGATCGTTATGACCACATTTTTTCCCATCGCGGTGGGGCTGTTAAATGGTTTCAAGTCAGCGGATCCGGATGCGGTCGACCTGCTGCGGGCCATGGGGGCCAGGCAAGGGCAGATCTTCCGCTATATCAAGCTGCCGGGGGCCATGGGGCAGTTTTTCTCCGGGTTGAAGATCTCGGTCTCCTATGCGGTGGTGGGGGCGGTGATCTCGGAGTGGCTGGGAGGCTTTGGCGGGCTGGGTGTGTATATGACCAGGGTCCGGAAAGCATTTTCCTTTGACAAGATGTTCGCGGTGATCTTTTTGGTCTCGGCGATCAGCCTGCTCCTGATGAGCGGAGTGGGAGCGCTCCAGCGCCTGTGCATGCCATGGGACCGGGACGAGGAGCAGGATGGGCGAAAGCCATGAAGTCCAAACGTCTATGCGGGAGATGATGGACGGATCACAGACAGGCATATAAAAAGAGCAGGAACGAGCGTCATAAAAGAAAGATAAAGGAGCGGAGCACGATGAAGAAGAGATGGAGCAAAGGATGGAGCATCGCGATGGCAGCGGCATTGACCCTTTCCCTGGCGGCCTGCGGGGCCGGCACGGGAGACGAGGCGGCTGCCAAAGATGCCGCCGATGGAGGCGGGTCTGCAAAAGGTGCCGATGGGGAGGTCGGATCGAAAGAAGGCGGGAGCAGCACGGGCGAAAAGAAAAAGATCACCTTTGTGCTGGATTGGACGCCCAACACTAACCACACCGGCGTGTATGTGGCCCGGGAAAAGGGATATTTTGATGAAGCCGGCTTGGAGGTGGAGATCGTGCAGCCGCCGGAGGGAGGAGCTGAGGTGCTGGTAGCTTCCGGGAAAGCACAGTTTGGCGTCAGCTTCCAGGATACCATGGCCCCGGCCCTGGTGGGGGACGGAGCACTCCCGATCAAGGCGGTGGCAGCCATCCTCCAGCATAACACCTCCGGGATCGTTTCCCGAAAGGGGGAGGGCATGGATACGCCAAAGGGGATGGAAGGAAAAAAATATGCGACCTGGGAGTCACCGGTGGAGCTGGCGACCCTGCGGACAGTAGTGGAAGGGGACGGCGGCGACTTTGAAAAGGTGGAGCTGATCCCCAGCACGGTGACAGATGAGGTATCCGCCTTAAAGTCCCGGTCCGTGGACGCGATCTGGATCTTTTATGGCTGGGCGGGAGTGAAGACAGAGCTGGAAGGTCTGGAGACGGACTATCTCGCTTTTGCAGATCTGGATCCGGTATTTGACTACTATACACCGGTGGTGATCTCCGGCAGTGCGTTTTTGGAGGAGGAGCCGGACACAGCCAGGGCATTTTTGGCGGCGCTCAGCAAAGGCTATGAGGATGCGGCCCGCGACCCGGAGGGAGCGGCGGATATCCTGTGCAAGGCGGCGCCGGAGCTGGATTCGGAGCTGGTCTTAGCCGCTCAGGAGTATCTGTCCCCCCGTTACCAGGCAGATGCCCCACAGTGGGGCTATATGGATCCGGAGCGCTGGAACGGCTTCTATTCCTGGCTCAATGCGGAGGGGCTTTCCGATCCGGAGCTGCCGGCGGGCATCGGGTTTACCAACGACTATCTCCCCCGATAGGATCATAAAAACGGCCCCAAAAGAGGCAGAGGGATGTGCAGAGGAGCAGACCAGGAGACATGGCAGGAGGGATGACATGGCAGTGCTGAGAGCAGAAGGGATAGCAAAGTCCTTTGGCGGACAGAGGATCATCGAGGAGATCTCATTAGAGCTTGAGGAGGGGGAGCTGGTCTCCCTCCTGGGGGTCAGCGGAGGGGGCAAGACGACCCTGTTCAATGTGCTGGCCGGGCTGAGCCAGCCGGATGCGGGAAGGGTCTATCTGGACGGCGCGGAGATCACCGGGAAGCCGGGGCAGGTCAGTTACATGCTCCAGAAGGATCTGCTCCTTCCTTACCGGACGATCGTGGACAATGTAGCCCTCCCCTTACTGGTGAAGGGGATGAAAAAAAGCGCCGCCCGCCAGAAAGCGTCCGCGTATTTTTCCCGATTCGGCTTAGAGGGCACTCAGCGCAAGTATCCGGCCCAGCTGTCCGGAGGGATGAAACAGAGGGCGGCGCTCCTGCGCACCTATTTATTCTCTCAGCGGGTGGCGCTTTTGGACGAGCCCTTTTCCGCGCTGGACATGCTGACGAAAAAGGAGGTCCACAACTGGTATCTGCAGGTGATGGAGCAGATCGACCTGTCCACCTTGTTCGTGACCCACGATATCGACGAGGCGATCCTCCTGTCCGACCGGATATACCTGCTGACCGGGAGACCGGGGCGGGTCACAAAGGAGATCCGGATCCGGGAGCCAAAGCCCAGAGCGAAGGACTTTTCTCTGTCCGAGCAGTTTTTGGCGTATAAGCGGGAGATCCTGGGGCATCTGGAGGAGAGCAGAGGGGCGCTGGGCGTAAAGTGACCCACAAAGATGCCGCATTTTCGACATTTTAGAGAAGTAGATGACATTTCTCAACATATCTGCTATACTTTTTAATGACAAGATATTTGCCTGGGCGGAGGATAGGTCTATAGGTCCGGAGCAAAGATCGTTCAGGTGTGTGAGCAGGAGGGCAGATATGAAGATGTTTGAAGTGATGCTGGAAGGGCTGGTGGGGATCTCCATCCATGGTTTTGAGCTGGTAGGAGTAGTGATCATCATCCTGTCAGGCGTACAGGGATTTATCAACTATGTGCGCAGGGACCCGAAGGTCCGTCTGCAGCTGGCCCAGGGGATGGCCATGGGGCTGGAGTTCAAGCTGGGCAGCGAGATCCTGCGCACGGTGGTGGTGCGTGAGCTGTCGGAGGTGGCTTTGGTGGCGGCGATCATCGCGGTCCGGGCGGCGCTGACCTTTTTGATCCATTGGGAGATCAAGACGGAGACCGAGGCGGAGCTGCTGGAGGAAGAGCATCGGGAGGCATTAAAAAAAGAATGAGCGGTATGGCCGCAGGCGATCTTGTGACAGATCGGGCGGTCTGCGGCAGATCGGGGAGAGAGCCCGTCAGCGCGGAGGATAGGATATCCGGCTGACGGGCTTTTTTGACGATCAACTTCGGCGATGCGGATGGGAAAAAGGCCGTCCCTCTGTATGCCGCATTTTGCATCTGAAAGCGGTCGAAAGTAAAAGCCGCATCGTATACCGATAGCGGCTATAGCAAAAGGATAAGATCCTCGATGGGCAAGATCCCCTGTGAAAAGATCTTGCAGTCGATGGGAGACCGCAGGATCCTTTTGCGGAACAGAGAGACAGCGTGCATCGGATAGAGCGCTGTTGTTTAGAGAAGTTTATGAGATAGGGCTGCCGCAGGATCGCGGCAGCCCTATCTGTGCCAGAGGGAGAGAAAGAAGATATCCTGGCAGGGCCGCTATCTGGAGAGATCCTCTAGCTTTGGAAGTGGGAGGACCGGTCTCTGCATGGACAAGTCCTGGTCCCGGCATCACCCGTACCTGGCCCTTGGTCAGTTTGTGTCCATGGACTGTCCTAGCTGCTTTGAGTCCACTGGCTGTCCTGGCCGTTCTGGGCCCATTGGCTGTCCTGGCTGTTCTGGGCCCACTGGCAGCTCTGCCCTCCCTGCATCCACTGGCCGCTCTGGCAGCCTTGAGCGATCTGGCCATCCTGTGTTCCTTGGCCAGTTGTCCCTTGGCCGGCCTGCGTCCATTGACTGCATTGGCTATCCTGGCCGCTCTGGCCGTTCTGGGCGCCCTGGATCTGGTCGCAGCGCGGGCCTTGGGGGATATCAAAGGAGGGGTTAAAGGCATAGAAGTTCTTGCTGTTTAAATGATCCTGAACATCTCGCAGGACTTCACCGAAACGCTGGAAATGGACGATCTCCCGCTTCCGCAAGAACCGGATGGGATCGCAGACCTCAGGGTCCTTGACCATGCGGAGGATATTGTCATAGGTGACACGGGCCTTTTGTTCTGCTGCAAGGTCCTCAAACAGGTCCGTGATGGGGTCGCCTTTGGACTGGAACTCGCAGGCATTAAAGGGAACGCCGCCTGCCGCCTGGGGCCAGACCCCTACCGTGTGGTCGATATAATAGGGGCCGAATCCGGAGCGCTGGATCTCCTCCGGGGTCAGGTTGCGGGTCAGCTGATGGACGATCGCCCCTACGATCTCTAAGTGTCCCAGCTCCTCTGTGCCGATATCGGTCAATGTCCCCTTGGCGATCTTATAGGGCATGGCGAAGCGCTGGGAGAGATAGCGCATGGATGCGCCCATCTCGCCATCGGGACCGCCATATTGACTGATGATATACTGTGCTAGATCCGGGTTCGGCTGGCTGATCTTTACCGGATATTGGAGTCGTGT
>CAJUSS010000070.1 GCA_910588895.1 uncultured Lachnospiraceae bacterium | reverse complement strand
TTACCGGATATTGGAGTCGTTTCTCATATTTCCACATTTAGTTGCATCCTCCTTCCCAGGGCCAGGGATCGTTGATCCAGTCCCAATAGTTCCTGTCGGTCACATTGGTCATGAAAAGGGGGCCGCAGTGGGATTCATATGCCTGGACCGCCATGCTGTAATGTGTCTGGGCCTGCTGGTAATAGGCTAGGGCATCTGGATCGGAGGGATGGGTGTCCAGGAATAAAAGGACATCGTCCACTGCAAATCCGGTCTGATAGACACGGTTGAGCAGGGCGTCGCAGTGTAAGTTATCCCCGGAGGGCCCCAGAGGAGGCATGGTCTGCCCCAGGTTAAAGGGGTCTGCCTGTGCGCAGGACCGGCACATGCAGGAGGAGAGGACGCTGTTAGGGGAGCGGTCTAATGCTGGGTTCATATGCGGCACCTCCCATGATCAAATCGCAGGTCCAGATCCTGAAAGATGGTGCCATTTGTCAGTGCGCTGTCCATAGGGGTGGGCTGGCTCCAGATCTGCCACGGCACATAGCCCATGGCGATAGGAAAGCGCTGTTCCAGGTCGCCTGACGAGGATGGGCAGGTATAGGGAACAGATCGATACATAAACATACTCCTTTTATTTGGGTTCCTTAACGTTAGTTTATGCAGAGGATGCGGGCCGGTGACGACGACCGATAGTTGAAAATGGAAGATATGGATAGCAACATGGATCTTTACTTTTTGCAAAAAATAATAAAAACAGGTTGCGATCTTCGGCTGATCGTGCTATCATAAATGTATACAAAAATAAAAGTTTGTATACAAACTTTTGGATTTAAGAAACATGCAGACTACGCACCCAAAAAGAAAAGGAGAAGAAGAAATGACGAGCATGAATGATTTTTCATTGCAGGGGAAGGTAGCATTAGTGACCGGTGCTTCCTACGGGATCGGCTTTGCGATCGCAAAGGCTATGGCTTGCGCCGGGGCGACGATCGTGTTCAACGATTTAAAGCAGGAATTAGTGGACAAGGGCATTGCCGCTTATAAAGAAGAAGGGATCGACGCCCATGGCTATGTCTGCAATGTCTGCGATGAGGACGCAGTGAACGCTATGGTGGCAAAGATCGAGGAGGAAGTGGGTGTGATCGATATCCTGGTCAATAATGCAGGTATCATCAAGAGGATCCCCATGATCGAGATGAGCGCGAAGGATTTCCGTCAGGTGATCGACGTAGACTTAAACGCTCCCTTTATCGTAGCAAAAGCAGTGATCCCGTCCATGATCAAGAAGGGGCATGGCAAGATCATCAACATCTGCTCCATGATGTCTGAGTTTGGCCGTGAGACCGTCTCCGCATATGCGGCAGCAAAAGGCGGCTTAAAGATGCTGACCAGGAACATCGCATCCGAGTACGGCGAGTATAATATCCAGTGCAACGGCATCGGGCCTGGCTATATCGCTACACCGCAGACCGCGCCTCTCCGCGAGACCCAGCCTGACGGTTCCAGACATCCCTTCGACCAGTTCATCATCGCCAAGACGCCTGCAGGACGCTGGGGCGAAGCAGAAGATCTGGGCGGCCCGGCCGTGTTCCTGGCCTCCGACGCTTCCAACTTTGTCAATGGTTTGATCTTGTATGTGGACGGCGGTATCCACGCGTATATCGGCAAGCAGCCTTCATAAAATATAGGACTTGCCCGCGTAAGAGAAGATGAAAAAAAGATAAAAGCATAGAAGATGGACGGAAGGGGCAGCTGCATCTTGCAGCGGCCCCTTCTTTGTATGTCAGACCATCTGTCTCTCCCGTCACCGGATGGGTCCCGCAGATCAGCCGGTCACATAGTGCTCTCCCTCCAGCGGATCGCGTTTTTTAAGATGATCTCCTTAAAGTCGCCCTTTCCCTCGATCATCTTGATCAGCATCTGTGCAGCATACCGGCCTTCCTGGTAAGCGGGGATCATGATCGAGGTGATGGATGGGGTCGTGACCCTGGTCCATCCGCTCACATCAAAGCCGATCAATCCCAGATGCTCCGGCATCATCTTCTGATGCTCCGGGAACCGGAGGATCGCGCGGTAAACGGTCTCCAGCGCAGGCAGATCCGACACATAGACTAATGTCCGCTTGATGGGATCGATCTGCTGGTCCAGGTATCGGTAGATATCCTCTGTAGAGGCTTCTGTGTCGATATAATACACCTTAAAGGTCAGCCCGGCATCCCGCAGGGCATCCTTAAACCCCTGGACGTTGGCCACACCGCCGTGATCGTCCTGACTCCCGTCGGATATCATGATGAACTGATCGTATCCTTTTTTCACACAGGTGGTGATCGCCTCGTAAACACTGGTATAATTGCCGCTGTTCACGCATTTGCCTTTCAGATCATAGGGGGCCACGCCCAGATACACCAGGGCGTGCCGTTTCTTTTCCAGCTCGATCCCCAGGAGCCCAAACCGGTAAGTGGCCTGGATGATCACACCGGATACGCCTTGTTTCCACATGTTCTCGACATGCGCCTCTTCCTTGGAAAACAGCATCTTGCTGGAGCCCACCATCACCTGATAGCCGGCCAGACTGGCCTCCTCCTCGATCCCCTGCAATGCCCGTGCGGAAAATGGCTGGGACAGATCCCCCATGATCACGCCGATCATCCGGCTGCTCTTTGTTTTCAGTGCCCGTGCTGCCCCGTTGGGCTCGTATCCGGTCTCTTCGATGACCTGGCGGATCCGTTCCATGGTCTCCTTTGACATTTTGTTGGTCTTGCCGTTTAAGTAAAAGGATACCGTGGTCTTGGAGACACCTGCTTGTTCTGCAATTTCGTTGATCGTCAGTTTCTTCATAGATCCAAAAGCCTCATTTTCCATTCGTTTGGTCTATTCTATCACAAAAAAAACAGATGGACAAGCGGCGTTCATATCGGAGGATCTGCTTTTAAGCGCGGAAGCGGACGGGACGGAAATGGCTGCCTTCTTTCTTTAAGACCACCGCTTTTCCATAAAAGGAGGTGCCTTGGCAGGAGAAGACCTTTCTCCCTCTGCAGACCTCATGTCGGAACAGGATGGCGATATATCTGGGCTGTCCGGCGATCAAGATCTCTTTTGCGGTCACCAGCTCCGGGCCACAGCGGCTGTCCTTTTCGGCCTGAAAGACCGGGGTATCGATGAGGGCGACGTCTTCCGGCGTCAGCCAGCTCATGATCCACCCCTCGTCCTTCCATTCGTCCCGGGAAGTGAAGACCAGGTGCTCCTCCGTCTCGTTATACTGTCGGGACAGGCGCTCTTTTTTGCCGGCCCATCCGGTCTCATTCCCCAGCTTCAGGCGGATGCCGTCCCGTTCTAGTAGTACCTCCCGTTCCGGCGGGGATGCGTGGGCTCCGGCGCCTTCTGGGCGGAAAGGACATTTTTTTACCTCCGGTGCAAAATGGAAGATGGTCTGGCTCTTGTGGACGCCGTCCATCCGGATCTCATCTGCGATCAGCCAGATCCCTTCCGGGAAGATCAGGACCCTCCGGCTCTGGAATGCCATCTGTCCGCCTGGTCTTCTGGAAAGGAAGGGCATCTCCACATAGTGGATCTGCTCCAAGGTCATGGTGTAGTTTTTCAGGCAGTCTCCATAAAAGGCGTAGCTCCAGGAGCCGTCGGCCAGACCGGCCCCCGCGTCTTCCACCTGGCATATATTGTGCGCCGGCGGGTTTTTCAGTTGAGTCCGCAGGGGCTCGTGTTCTTGGTAAGAATACCGCCCCAGATCTGTGAGGAATGGGACTCCCTGATAGTAGATGGAGATATGGGTCAGGTCGGCATGGCCGTGGGAGCTGCCCAGGGGGCCGTTCTTGAGATAGGTAAAATGCGCATCCTCCCGCCAGCTGGTCCGAAAGTAGAGATTTCCGCTTTCCGGAAAGAGCCCTTCCAGCCGGTCCGGAGATCTTGTCCCCAGCCGGTCATAGGCCAGGATCCCCTGCATCCCAAAGAGCCATACATTTTCCAGGTCCAGCTTTGGATATCCGCCGGACTTTAAGGCCGGGTCCCAAAACAGGAGCGCACCTGTGGTCAGCACGTCCCGCACGTCGGTCACGTCGCTGTCGCCCTGGGCCTGCTGCATGTGGTCCGGCCCGGCGGCCATCTGGACATAGCCATACATCCGGTAAAGCTTTTTCAGGGATCTATGTCCCGGTCCCTTTTCCGGCATCTGAGCCGCCGACAGCTGTGTTCCCCTCAGCATCTGAGCCGTGGCCAAAAGTGTGCTGCAGGCATTGAGCACCTCGATGTGGTATAGGATGGACTGCTCCCAATGGGAGCCATCCTCGTAGATCTGGAGCTCCAGCTCCTTTTCCAGCTCCTGGGAGGCCCACTGGACCAGCTCTGGGTCCAGGAACTCACCGTACCAGAGCCCGTTGGTCAAGATCGAGGTGGTCTGGAGGACACCCCAATTGCTGAGCCTGTACTTTTCTGCATAGCTGTCCTTCAGATAGGCGAGCTGCTCAGACAGGCTGCGCAGGATCGTCAGCATCTCCTCCCCGGATAGCAGATCCATGGCCGAAAGATGTGCTAGCAGCGGGGCCCAGTTCATGCAGCGGATCCCGGTGTCGATGGTGCGGGCAGCAGAGCTGCCCGCTTTTATGGGGACATGCAAGATCCAGTGGAAGAGGAGCTCCTTCAGCTTGTCCAGATAGCGTCGGTCTTTGGTGTACCAGCCGGCCAGCATCAGTTTTTTCAGATAGCTGTGGCGGTTCAGCATGTAGGTCCACTCCGGATCGCCATTGGGTGACGCGCCCCAGTCCATGGGCCTTAGCTGATAGGGGATGCTGCAGGGCTCCATATCCCAGGGGTCCTGGAACACAAAGGTCTGTTCCATCAGACGATCTGCCTGGGCCAAGACCTTTTCCATCTCTCTGCGGCCTTCTGTCCGGAGCCATCGGGTCACGCCTTTTCGGTCATAGGCTTTCTCGAAAGCGTCGGCCCTTTGTCTTACAGCATCCAGCTTATCCTGCATGCCGCGCATATCCGTTGTGTGTATCGTATCCATCCTGTCCATAGCCTTCCCTCCAGATCATCCCAGGAACCCGACTGCTGATAACAGGACACCGGCGACGATCGTCATGATCACAAGGCGGTAGGTGGTCCATTTCTTCTCTTTGATCAGCCAGAACACCAGGCAGGTGTACAGCACGGCCAGCATATTGGGGAGCATGGCGTTCAGCATGTCCTGGATGGCGATGACTTTTTCTTCGGTCTCGGAGATCTGCGCCACATATTTCAATGGCGTGGTGATCTTGACAAAGTTTACCGCCAGGCCGGAGATCACGGTCACGCCGATCATCCCGGCGATATCGGAGATCTGCTCCATATATCCGCTCAGCTTGGTGATGATGCTGGTCCCCAGCTTGTAGCCCCAGTTCCCCATCAAAAGCTTTACGATCAGGAGCGTGATGTTGATCCCCAGCCAGAAGAAGATCGGCCCGAGGAGCAGGCCCTCCTGGGCTAAGGAAGCGCCGATCGTGGCAAATAGTGGCGCAAGGCAGAACTGGGATAAGGAATCTCCGATGCCGGCCATGGGTCCCATAAGGGCCATCTTGATCCCCTTGACCTCTTTCGGGTCTGCGCCGCCGTCCAACATGCTTAAATGGATGTTGGAGATGAAGGGCACCATGCTGGGATTTGTGTTGAAAAATTCGATATTATCCTCCAGGATCTCTCTTAACTGTTCGTCATCCTTGTAGATCTTCCGGAGAGAAGGATATAAGATATTTGCATATCCAAGGCCCTGATAATTGTTATAGTTCATCCCGTTCTGCAGCAGATACGCCCGCAGGGATGTTTTTGTATAATCCTGTTTGCTCAGATCATATGCCATCTTCAAACTCTACCTCCACTTCTTCTGCCATATTTTTGCCGCCTTTGCCCGCATAGAAAAATACCAGGAGTGCCACTGCTGTACCGAGGACCGCCACGCCGATGATCGGCAGCTTCAGATAGGAGATCGCCATATATCCAAGGAGGATGAAGGGGATCAGTTCCTTCTTGACCATCACATTTAAGATCATGGCAAATCCGATCGCCGGGAGCATAGCGCCGGCTACGCTCAAGCCCTTGTTCAGCCAGTCCGGGATCAGGGAGACCACCGTCTGGAGGCCCTCCGCACTCAGTGCGCCGGCCAGACCGATGATAAAGCCGACCACAAAAAAGACGACGATCGTCACATTGCAGTACATACGGAACCGGCTGAACTTCTTCTGGGCCAGTGCGTGCTTTGCCGCTTCACCGATGCCGGAACAGACCGTATAGACCGTGGTGATCACGAACTGGAAAGCGACGGCAAAGGGAAACGACAAAGCCAGGGCAGAACCTACATCGACACCGGTGTCCTTCATGGTGATCGCCATGATCGTGCCGATGATCCCAGGTCCCATGGGGTTGGGCGGTACGGATCCTCCCTGGGATACGCCAAAGCCCATAAAGGCCAGCTCGCCTACCGCACCCATAGCCAGTCCGGTGGGCAGATCCCCCAAGATCAAGCCAACGCCGGCGGCCATGACCAGACAGCGGTTGGTGTAGATGCCCAACAGCATCCCGGCGAGGCAGATCCCGCACCAGAGGCCGATCAAAATACATTGTACTAACGTGATCTCCATTCCAATTTCCTCCTTTTATACTTTATCCGATCCTCTGCGGACCGCTTATAGATATCGGGTGATGTCCACTTTTGCGCCGCTATCCGTTCCGGAGGGCGTGGACTTTGTGTTAAATGTGACGTGGTAGGTGTCCTTTAACTCCCGGAGGGCCTCTTTATCCTCCTTCCCCAGGGCGATGTAGGGGCTGATCTCTTCTTTGCCGGGGGCCTTGTGGATGTTCCCCACATTGATCTCCTTCATGGGGACCCCTCCGGCGGCCAGGCGAAGGGCGTCTGCGGGAGAACTGCAGATGATGAAGATCGTCTGTTTGGGAGAAGCCTTCCAGATCACGTCGCAGGTATGCTGGACGGTAAAGAAACGCATCGCGATGGACTTTGGGATCACGGCCTTCATCAGAGCTTGCTGCATAGGATCTGCTGCTGCCCCATCATTTGCTACGATCACGGTGTTCACGCCCAGCGTTTTGATCCAGAGCTGCCCCTGTCCGTGGACCAGCCGTTCATCGATCCGGACGGCAGCGATATTTGGTGTGTTCATGTTCATCCTCCATTCATTTCTGTGGGTGATGCGTCAGATCCGATGCTCCATTGCTCGCAGCAGGGCTTTGACGTATCTGTGCGTATCGGTCTGCGCTGTTTTAAGTGTCTCGGCCTGTATCGCCAGGCACGGTCATCACCAATAGGGATCCCATGCTTTCAGAAAACGGGTCAGTGCTTCTGTGTAGAAATAGTCCCCCCAGATATTTCCTACATCCACGCCCTTGCCGGAATGCCAGGAGTAAACGCCGTGGAGCAGCATCGCCTGTCCCGGCTGGTGGGCTTTGTTGGCATGATCTTGGATCAATGACCGCAAGATCCGGTGCGCGGCCCGCCGGTATAGGATCTTATCCGGATCATCCTCTGGCAGCCAGCGGTCCATCTCGTCCATCCCGCACACCGCGATCGCGGCGGCGGAAGTGTCCCTGGGCTGGCCGGAGCCGTCTGAAAAGATCAGGTCCCAATAACATACATCATCTGCCGGGAGCCGGTCCAGAAAATAGTTTGTCATCCCCCGATAGAGGGGAAACGCTTCGTTCATCCTGGTGTGGCGGTAGTTCAGCGCGATCCCGTAGATCCCCCAGGCCTGTCCCCTGGCCCATGCAGAGGTATCCGAGTAGCCCTGCCGGGTCGCCCCATGTAAGGGCGCTCCTGTTTCCGGGTCAAAGTAAAAGGTATGATAGGCGGATGCATCCTCCCGGATCACATGGTTGCAGGAGGTGATAAAATGCCGTGTGGCCGCATCCTTGTACCGGGGATCGCCGGTGATGTCGCTGGCCCAGTATAAAAGCGGGATGTTCAGCATGCAATCAATGATCAGGCGGTGGTCCTCCTTTTTTCCCAGCTGGCCCCATGCCTGGAAGAAGCCGGGCTTTTCCCGGAAGCGCTCCATGAGCACATCCGCCGCTTTTAAGGCCGCTTTTTTAGCGGTCTCATTTCCGGTCAGCTTGTAGCAGCTGACACAGGACGGTGTATAGAGAAAGCCCAGATCGTGATGGTCTACATCGATCCGCTTTTCCACCCGCTCCAGGAACAGGTCCACATGCTTTAGCGCGGCTTCCTTTATCGCCTCGTCCCCTGTGTGTTCATAGACCAGCCATAGGATACCGGTCCAGAATCCGGTGGTCCATTCTACATTCTCTGTGATCGGATAGACCCCGTTCTCTGCTGCGGAATACGGGAATTTCCCCTGCAGGTAGCCCAGGTTGGCTTTTGTCTGGCAGACGACCTGGTCCAGCGCGGCTTCCACCTCTTTTCTGGTGAGCGGTCTTGTATCTAAAAAGTGTTCTCGGTCGTGGATCGGTCCATCGGTTATCGCTTTGATCATATCCCCTCATCCTCCATATCGGCTCCCTGGGTATCCAGCAGGCCATCCAGGCCTACGATCCCATCGCGGCCGGCCTGCAGCACAGCTTCGGCCAGTCGGTCCAGATCCAGGGTGTTCCTTGCAAAAACGGCTTCTACCATCATCCCCAGGTTGGTGCCTGCCAGCACCTTGATCTGTTTGCCTTTGAGTTTACCTTCTGGTTTACTTATCAGCGTGGAGATCGTGTTAAATGGGGAACCGCCCAGCAGATCGGTCAGTATGAGGATCCTCTCTGTCCCCACCGCATCGATAGCGTGCTCTAGGCTCTGCGCTAATCCGTCTGTGGACATCCCGTCCGTGAACTCCACGGACTCCAGCGCATCCTGTGTGCCGGCGACCAGCTCCACCGCGCTCTGCAGCCCTGTGGGATAATGGCCGTGGCCTGTTACGATGATACCTGTCATATCTTCTCCTTTTCCCTTTTCATTATTGGCAAACCGGTTTACTAATCTCTAGTATACATTTTTGCGCTTTTTTGTCAATGCTTTTATCTATTTTTCAAGAGATCTGGCGCATGCAACAAAAAATGTCGGATCGATCTATATATATTTACTATAGAAAATGCGAAAAATAGGTAAAGATTTTGCCTTTGCACGTTCTGCGGCGCGCGGTTTACTAAATAGAGGCCGATCGAGGAAGACCAAAAGGGAAATAGATGGTAAACTTTTTGCAGGCGGGAGGATATGGCCGGCCGGAGGACATCGGGGATAGGAGGGGAGACCGGTGCCCTTCAAGCGCGGGCCGTTGGGGAAAAAGAAAAAAGATGGCTGACGACGGCCATCTTTTTTCTGCTATTTCCTTCGCACCCCAGATCGTCCGTGGTGCCGGTCAGATCGCTCTGGTGGCTTCCCGCAGCCATTCCTTCTCCTCCCCGTCAAAGAAGGGGGAGAGTGTTTCATATACCTGCTGGTGATACGCGTTCAAGAGCGCCACATCCTTTTCGGTCATCCGAGTGCGGTCCACGCCGTCCAGATCGATGGGGACGCAGGTCAGATGCTCAAAACGGAGGAACTGGCCATAGGCGGTCTTTTCATCCTCCACACACAGGAGCAGGTTCTCGGTCCGGATACCGTGACTCCCTTCGATGTAGATCCCCGGTTCGTCGGATGTGATCATACCGGGCTCTAAGATACAGCTGTCCATCCGTTCCGGCACCATCTTCCAACGGATGCCCACCGGACGTTCATGGACGTTCAGCAGATAGCCTACGCCGTGGCCGGTGCCGTGGTCGAAGTTCAAGCCGCGCTCCCAGAAGATCTGACGGGCGGCATAGTCTAAGGTCAGACCGCGGGCGCCCTTTGGGAAGCGGACCGCGCCTAAGCGGAGCATGCTCACGAGCACCAGGGTGTAATGCTCCTTTTGTTCCCGGGTCAATGGCCCCATGGCGATCGTCCGGGTGATATCGGTGGTCCCTTCATAGTACTGTCCGCCGGAGTCCACCAGATAAAAGCCCTTAGCCTCCACAGGGATATCGCTTTCTGCGTTGGCCGAGTAGTGGCACATCGCCCCGTGCGCGCCGTAAGCGGAGATCGTGTCAAAGCTAAGCCCTAAGTTCCCTTCCTGCTCCATGCGCATCTGGTCCAGCTTCTTTTGCAGGGACAGCTCGCTCATAGGGACCTTCCCGGCGTTCTTTTTCAGCCAGCAGATGAAGCGGGTCATCACGATCCCGTCCTTCAAGTGGGCCTTTTTCATATTTTCGATCTCGACAGGGTTCTTCACCGCCTTTGCCAGGACTGTGGGGTTCATCCTGTCGATCACCTGGACAGAAGAGTGGATCGACCGGACCAGACGATGATCGACCATGGATCCTTCTAAGAGCAGGGTTTCCTCCCGCAGGTCCTTGACATAAGCATAGATGCCGTCATAGGGACATACGGTCACAGAGAGCCCGTCCAGATAGCGGCGCGCCGTTTCATCCAGGGATCTGGGGTCTATGAAAAGGAAGGCCTTTTTTTGGGTGACCGCCAGATAGGAGAGGAAGACCGGATCGCAGGCCATGTCGCCTCCCCGGAGGTTCAGGAGCCATGCGATATCATCCAGCGTGGTCAGCACATGGACCGAAGCCCCTTCCTGTCCCATAAAAGCCCGCAGATCGGAAAGCTTTGCTGCTGCGCTCTTTCCGGCATATCGTTCTTCTAAGATCCACACAGGCTTTGCCGGGAGAGCAGGGCGGTCGCTCCATAGGAGCCCTGTCAGATCTTCTTCATAGCGGATGGAGGCCTTTTTCGCAGCCAGCGAGCTTTCCAGCTTTTTCCCTGTGGCGCTGTCCACCACACGGCCGTCAAAGCCAAGGCAGCCCCCTTCCGGGATCTGCCGGGCGATATACGCCTCTATTTCCGGGACGCCCTCCACGCCCATCTTCATCATGCGGACGCCGCTGCCCTTGAGCTGTTCTGCCGCCTGGATGAAATACCGCCCGTCCACCCACAGGGCGGCATCATCCGCCGTCACCACCAGGGTGCCGGCAGAGCCTGTGAAGCCTGTGAGGAAGCTCCTGCACTTAAAATGTTCCCCTACATATTCCGACCCGTGGAAGTCTGCGGTAGGGACCAGGTATGCATCCATACCCCGGTCCGCCATCAGGCCGCGGAGTCTCCCTAAACGTTCCTGGATCAACGATCCCTGTTCCATTTTTATCGCTCCTTTTTGATCATGCGTTTGCTTGCCAGTCCTTGTCCGCGCTGTTTTTTTCAAAAGAGCTGCGGACTGCGTTTCCTTTTGCATCGTTTAGGCTCAGCCCTTTTCCATGGCATCCTCGATGGCGGCCTTGATCCCCTCGCTGTAGGTGGGATGCGCCCGCATGGCGAAGGAGAGCTGGGCGGCGGTCAGGCCGTTGGCGATGGCGGTGGCCATCTCTCCGATCATATCCGTTGCTCTGGGGCAGATCATCTGGGCGCCTACGATGCTGTTGGAATAGGCCTCGAACACTAAGCGGATGAAGCCGCTGTCGGATCGGGTGATGATCGACTTACCGTTTTCATTCATAGAATAGCAGCCTACCCGTACCTTCATCCCATACATCCGGGCGGTCTCCTCGGTGATCCCCACGGTAGCGATCTCCGGGGTGGTATAGATACAGCTGGGTACGATGGGGAGGCTTACGAACATGCCGTTAGGGACCACCTCCAGCTTGATGCTGTGCTCGATCTTTGCTAAATGCTCCACCACAAAGGTGCCCTGGGCCGCCGCCACATGGGCCAGCTGGATATCTGCCACCAGATCGCCGATCCCATAGACCCCCTCCTCGCTGGTCTGGAACGTGCTGTCGATCTTCAGCTTGCCGGTCTTTGGATCCGTCTCCAGATGGACATCTTCCCCGCAGAGCTGGGACATATCCGGCTTACGCCCGGCGGCGATCAGCACGGTCCCGGCTGTCTGGCGCAGCTCTCTGCCGTCTGCGGTCTTAAAGATGCAGGCCAGGCTGTCCTTCTTATCAATCGAGATCTCGGAGACATTGCAGTGGATGTTGATCCCTTTTCCCTCTAGATCGATCTCCAGCTCCTGGGCCACCTGGGGATCCATGGGGCCTAAAAGATGGTCGTTGCGCTCGATGATCGTGACCTGGTTGCACAGGTTATTGAAGATGGTGGCCATCTCCACGCCGATCACGCCGCCGCCGATGATCACCACGCGGCTGTAGTTCCATTCCTTCCCGGTGAGGATCTGGTCGCTGGTCACCACGCCCGGTAAGTCTGCGCCGGGGATCGGCGGTATCATGGGCTTGGCGCCGGTGGCTAAGATCACATGGGTCCCCTGGTAATAATCCTTTCCTTCGCTGTTGTGCACCTCCACGGTCCTGTCCCGCCGCAAGATCCCCCGCCCGCAGATCAGGTCGATCTGCTTCTGCTCGAAGGTGCGCCCGATCTCTTCCCGGTAGGTCCTGACCGCTTTGTCTTTGTAGCGCTGCATCTTCTCGTGATCAAAGGAGATCTGGTCGGTAAAGATGCCGAATTCGTCGCTGGTCTGCATCAATGAGAAGATATGGGAGGCGTAGAGCAGAGACTTTGTAGGGATGCAGCCTCTGTTCACGCAGACGCCGCCCAGCTCCTGCTCCTCGATCACGGCCACCTTCATCCCTTGGTCGGCCGCCTTGATCGCCGCCGTATACCCTCCGGGCCCTGCGCCGACTACTATCAGATCATATTGTTTTGCCATTACACTCACTATCCTTCCTTCTATTATATATTTTTAGCGCTGTATCGCTTGCGCACCAGATGGAGATCCTGTGCGGACGGACCGGCACGCAGCGGGCTGCCCGTCCAAAGGGGGGCATGTCTGTATGCCGCAGTCATCTTTAAATCCCGAAAACCATTGAAAATGTCTGCAGGCCTTCAACACGCCGTCCTCCCCGATGGGAGCGGTCACATAGTCCGCATGGGCTTTCAGCTCGTCGATGGCGTTGCCCATGGCGATCCCGATCCCGGCCTCCTGCAAGATCTCCAGATCGTTCATGCTGTCGCCGAATGCGGCTGTGCGGCGGATATCGATCCCCCAAAATGTGCAGAGCCGTTTTAAGCCCTCTGCCTTGGAGGCTTCCTTTTCCACCACATCCGCCCCCATCCGCCCGGCGAACATAGGGAGCTTGATCTGGGGGAAATGCCTTTCCAAAAGCCGGACGCCATCCTCTGTCCCGATATAGGCCAGGGTCCGCACCGGTATGTCCAGCAGGGAGAGGGGATCTTGAAAATGGCGGTCCATCTCGCCCCAGCGTTTTAAGTCCATCTCCCGCACGGCCTCCGGGTTCGTATAATAGTCCTTGTCGCCCATGGTGACCCCAAGGCTTAAGCCATGCTCCATAGCAAAGCGGAGCAGCTCCTCTAAAAGTGCCCGGTCCATCTGGTGGGAGTAGAGCAGCTCCTGGCCGACGGTCACCTTGGTGCCGTTCATATGGATGATCCCGTCTGGCTTTATGATGTCCCGGAACTGGCGGCTGTAATGGTTGTCCATATCCCTTCCGGAAGCCAGCACGATCCGGTGATCGGCCCGGAGCCGTTGAAGCGCCTGAAGAGCACT
This sequence comes from uncultured Lachnospiraceae bacterium, assembly GCA_910588895.1. Classification (GTDB taxonomy): domain Bacteria; phylum Bacillota; class Clostridia; order Lachnospirales; family Lachnospiraceae; genus Caccovicinus. Next base: position 5,071 of record CAJUSS010000070.1, on the reverse strand, counting down.
GTCTGTGATCTTATAGTCAGAATGGTCCAGCAGGGTCATGTCCAGATCAAAACTGACGATCGATCTGCGTTCGGTCATATCGTACCTCCAAAAGTATCGCAAGCTATCCCAAAAGTGATCGTTCAGACCGCCTGAACGATATTTTTTAAAAAAATTTAAAAAAACACTTTTCAAATGGGAAAGTTTTTGCTATAATAATAAACCGTACGGAGTATGGCGTAGCTTGGTAGCGCGCTCGGCTGGGGGCCGAGAGGTCGCAGGTTCAAATCCTGTTACTCCGATCCAGAAGACCTTTGGTATCAGCAGATAGCAAAGGTCTTCTTTTTTTTGCAAAATGCTGTGTTTATGCCATCTGCCGTTTTTTCTAACATCGATCTCCATTATAACCTAAACCGAGATATTCTTCAAGAGATATGGAAAGTATACAAAGAGAAGCCCTGCTTAAAATGACCATATAGGCTATCCCAACAGAAAAAAGACCACAGAACAAAAGAATAGGAGGAGACCGGGCCCATCATCCCATCTGTGGCAGCGCAGTGGGGCTGTGCGCTCATACGATGGCAGATGTGGTCTTTTCGTCGGGCAGTGCTGGCTCTGGTCATCTCGGCGGGGCGGAGGAGGTGATCTTTGCCCGACTAGTGAAAAGTAAAAGTCCTAGCATATTGAAATATCCCCCTTTTTTATGCTATGATGGTAACCAGCAGAAGGAAAGTTCTGTCAGGCAGTACATTACAGGAGGTGTCTTATATGGCATGGTATGACGAGGCAGTATTTTATCACATTTATCCACTTGGTCTATCGGGTGCGCCGAAGGAGAATGCGTATGGAGAGCCGGAGCATCGTTTGAACGATATGATCCCATGGATCGCTCACATCCGTGAGATCGGCTGCGATGCGCTCTACATCGGCCCACTTTTCGAATCCGTTGGGCATGGGTACGAGACCACGGATTATAAAAAGCTGGACAGCCGTCTGGGTACGAACGAGGATCTGAAACGCTTTGTGGCAGAGTGTCACAGGCAGAAGATCCGGGTGATCTTTGACGGTGTGTTCAACCACACAGGTCGGGATTTCTTCGCTTTCCAGGATATCAAAAAGAACCGGGAGAGCTCCCCTTATAAAGACTGGTATTGCAATGTGAACTTTTGGGGGAACAACAGCTACAACGACGGCTTTTCTTATGACAACTGGGGCGGCTACGATCTGCTGGTGAAATTGAACCAGCATAACCCGGCGGTCAAGGACTATATCTGCCAGGTGATCCGTTTTTGGGTCCAGGAATTCGATGTTGATGGGATCCGTCTGGATGCCGCCGACGTACTGGATTTTAACTATATGAAGGCTCTGCGGCAGGTGGCCAATGAGGTGAAGCCGGACTTTTGGCTCATGGGCGAGGTGATCCACGGCGATTATTCCCGCTGGGTCAATGAAGGCACCCTCCATTCCGTCACGAATTACCAGCTCCACAAGGCCCTCTATTCCGGCCACAACGACCACAACTATTTTGAGATCGCCCACACGGTGAAACGGCTCTACTCCATGGGCGGCGGCCCCAACGGCTTAAAGCTCTACAACTTTGTGGACAACCATGATGTGGAGCGGATCTACACGAAGCTGAACGATAAAGCTCATTTTGCGCCGGTCCATGTGCTGCTCTACACCCTGCCAGGTATCCCCTCCATCTATTATGGGTCGGAATTTGCCATCGAAGGGAAGAAGGAGCGATATTCCGACGCCTCCCTGCGCCCCGCTCTGTCCCTTTCCGACTATAAGGATGCCCTGGAAGAGAACCCCTGCACCCGTCTGATCGCGGCGCTGGGAAAGGTCCGTCAGGCGACACCCGCCCTGTCCTACGGGGATTATAACGAACTGCTCCTGACCAACCGCCAGTACGCTTTTTCACGGAGCCATGACGGAGTGACGGCGATCGTCACGGTGAACAATGACAGCAGCGACTATGTGATGACCCTTCCGGCCGGAAATGAGAGCGTCTATGTGGGGGCTCTGACCGGAGAGCGGGTGTCGGCAAACGGCGGCCATATCGTGGTGAACGTGAAGTCTTGTTCGGGTGAGATCTGGCTGCCTGCGTCAGCTGTAGAGGGCTGGACAGAAAAAGATCCGGAAAGAGCGGAATGGCAAGAAGGGCCAGAAAGGCAAGAAAAACCGGAAACGCAAGAAAAGCCGGCGGTGCAGGCCGCCGCAGTGTCCGAGCGGGAGGCCGAGGCGAAGGCAGTCGCCGAAGCGGCTATGGCGGCAAAGGAGGCTGAGGCGAGAGCGGAGGCAAAAGAAGCGAAAGCCAAGGCGGAAGCAGCGGTCAAGGAGGCCGAGGTCAAGGCTGCGGCTGCGAGAGAGGCCGGGGCGAAAGCCGCGGCAGCGGTCAAGGAGGCTGAGGTCAAGGCAGCTGTCGCACATAAAGCGGGGGCTGAGGCCAAGGCTGCGGCTGCGCAAGGAACAGATGCGAAGGGAGCAAAGAGCGGCAGGGTCAAGGCTGCCGTGCAGCAGGAGACGGATGCGGCCCAAAGGCTCATCTCAGACGCATTTGAGAAGGGCCGGATCGTCGGCCTCCAGGAAGCGATCCTTGCCCGGATGGCGAAAAACGGCCCGATCACCGACCAGATGCGCAAGGATGTGGCAGATAATGTCTATCATGATTCTCTGATCAATTGGATCAAGAGCTTTTAAATGCACGGTCTTTTTATCCGGCAGGACTCCCGCGCAAACAGCAGGCGGGTCCTGTCGGGTGAAGGCTTAAGGAGGTTTGGCTATGGCTGCTAAAGAGCGGCAGATGGGGAACATGCGGGACAAAGAAAAAAGGATGACCACGGTCGGCAAGGTGGTCATCCTTGCTCTTTTCTGTACGATCCTCCTGGAGGGTATCTTGGCCCTCTATCGGGTGGGCAGGGGGTATGGGGCGGAGAGCGCCCGCTTTTTTCTGGAGTCCTGCGAGCATCATGACTATATGATCGTGCCGGTGCCGGGGGCGGTCGCCTGGAGCCCGACAGGGCCAGACCCCTGGCTGCGCTTTGATGTGGGACAGGGGGTGGAGGCAGGCCATATCCGTCTTCTTTTTGCGGAGCCTCTTTTGGAGGATACGGCGGTCCATCTCTATTATGCCAGAGATGGGCGGTTCGACCGTTTTCGACGGATGGATGGCTATCTGCTGAAGGGCTCCAGTGAAGCACTCCTCACCATACCGCCCGGCTCCTGGGACAGCCTGCGGCTGGATATCCTGGGCGGGTTCGCGCTTGAGGGGATAGAGGCGGCAGAGGCGGTCCCCCTCAAAGAACTGTTTAAGGGAGATAGGTCCACGGGGCGGCGCCTGACCGGACCCCTGTCCCGGATCCTGGGTCAGGTCCGTTGGGGACGGGCGGCTGTGCTGTTCCTTTTCCTGACAGCGGCAATATCCCTCATAGCTGGACGGCGCGGGGAGAAGGCGGCTGAGTTTTCGGCTGCCGCTGCAGTATCGCGTGGCGAGAAGGTAAAGAACGGGGTGGAAAGCCAAGGAAACGGAGAGCGAAAGACAGGAGGTCCGGGAACTGACAGCCTGGGAACAAGAGGCCCGGGAGCGGATGATCCGGGGACAGGAGCGAGGACCGCAAAAAGAGAGCGGATCCTTTACCTGGACGGGATCCGCGCCTTGGCCGCTTTCCTGGTGATCGCGGCCCATGTGCTGGCGCCCCTGGAGGGGCAGCCCTTCCACCGGGGCAGCTCTCTGTCTTACCTCCTCTTTTTAGGGTGCATGTTCTTTGCTCTGACCTGCAACCTGCTGTTCTTTATGCTCAGCGGGGCCTTGCTGCTGCCATACCGGGAGGAGAGTGCGGCGGAGTTCATCCGAAAACGCTTCCTTAAAGTGGTGCTGCCCCTTTTGGTGTACAGTATCTTTTACGTCCGGGGGATGTGCTTTTCGGTCCTGCCCTGGAAAGACTGGGTGATAAGCTACGGGAAGGCATTGTTCAGCGGGCAGGTGACCATGGCCCCGCATCTGTGGCTGGTCTATGCGCTGATCGGCATGTATGTCCTGGTCCTTCCCCTTCGTGCGCTCCTCAAAGATGTTTCGGAACGGACGGAAAAGCAGCTGGCTTTTCTGACGATCTTGTTTTTAGGGATCCGCACGGCAGGGCAGTATCTGGGGCAGGAGCCGGCTATCACCATACCGCTGGATGGCTGGCCGGGCATCTTCCTTATGGGATACTTTCTGACCCGGGACTGGATGCGTCCATACGATCATCTCTGGCTCAAGGGAGGCGCGGCCGCATTCCTCATCTCGCTTGGGACCGGGATGCTCCGCCTGGACTATGGCCAGATCGTCTACAACTGCTCGCTCCTCATGCTGGCGATGGCCTCCGCGCTCTTTCTCGCGGTCAGGAAGCTGGAGCCGTATTTAAGCTCCGTGGGCCCGCTGCTATCCGCGGCCAGCCGCTACAGCTACTCCGTCCTGCTGATCCACTGGTATGTGCTGTACGGCCTGGTCTACAATGGCCTTCTGCCTGGGCAGATGCCCCTAATTTTGAAGATTCTGCTGCCGATCCTGGCCTGCGCCATCCTCTCGCTGGCTTTATCGGCCCTGGTGGACAGAACGGTGGTGGCTGTGCTGGAACGGGCGGTCATCAGGGGCGCAGAGGCAGGTAAACGATGGAAAGGACTGGGTGGGATGAAACAACAATGAGTGGAAGGATGATCCAGTTACTTGGATATTTTTTTGATGTGTGTGGTTTGAAAGGATATATGGGGGTTACTATCCACACCCACGCCAGGGAGTCTTATCGCTTAGATAGGTCGCAGATGGTCCGCTCCGGGAGGGGTCTGTCTGGGCGTCGCCGCGCTCTCGCTCCGGTGTTTTGGTAAGAACGCAGCGGTACCAGGGCGTGTGAAAGACCCCGCCAAAGGACCGGCGTTCTTCTACAAAAGCGGGGCTCCTTTTGTGACAGGCCCCTTTCGGAGCTGCTTTAGCTGGCTGTCCTTTCGATCTGCCGCCTGCCGGCTGCCCGGCATCCGGAGGCCCGGATCCCCCTCAAGGGGGGGGACCGGGCCTTCGGGTGCGGACGGGTGACCGATCATGCGCCTGCACCTA
>CAJUSS010000069.1 GCA_910588895.1 uncultured Lachnospiraceae bacterium | reverse complement strand
TTCAGGTTCATCGATGAACCTGAACAAAGCATAGGGCCGTGCCGGAAAACGGGATGTGCTTACAGAAAGAGAGGCTTACAGATGGAGCAAAAAGAGGGACAAAAAGCAAAGCGGATCACATTTCGGGGCGGGGTCACATCCTCCCTGCTCCCGGTGGGGATCTATGTGTTCTTTTGTGTAGTATTATTTATCGGATTTAAAGCGTTCAACATGGAAGCTTTGGCAGTGGGCGGTTTTCTGGCCCTCCTGGCAGGCGGGCTGGCCTGCACCAGCTATAAGGACTTCTGGGACAGCGCTATCAAGGGGATCTCCTCGCTCACCTCGGTCTCCGTGGTGGTGATCCTTCTCCTGGTGGGGATGTTCAGCCAGCTGATCAAGACCTGCGGCTTATCCAGCGGGTTTGTGTGGATGGCCAATGCCCTCCAGATCCACGGCGGTCTCTTTGTGGCCTTTACCTTTCTGGCCACCTGTATCGTCTCCACAGCTACAGGATCCTCCATCGGTACCATGTTCATCGCCTTCCCGATTTTTTATCCTGCGGGGCTGATCTTAGGAGCCGGAGAGATGTTCATGGCGGGCAGCATCGTGTCCGGTGCGATCTTCGGCGATAACCTGGCGCCGATCTCCGACACCACCATTGCCTCCGCATCCACGCAGCAGTTCAAAGATGGCCGTCCGGCGGATATCGGCGGTGTGGTCTCCAGCCGCATCCGCTATTCTGCCGTGGCCGGTCTGATCACGATCGCGGTCTTTGCGGTCTTTGGAGGGATGGGCGGCGCGTATCAGGGCGGCGCGGTGGAAGGCGCGGCCGACCCGGCTCCGCTGATCATGCTGCTGCCCGTAGTGGTCATGCTGACCGTATCCACCAAGACCCGGAACATCTATGCCGGGATCCTGGCGGGACTTGGACTGGGCACGGCAGTGGGCCTGGCTGCCGGTCTGTTCTCCTTTGACGCGGTCTTTGCCAATGATGCGGCCAACAACGCGGCCACCGGTTTTCTGGTGGACGGGGTCAATAACATCCTCCCCACCTGTGCCCTGGTGATCTCCGTGTTCGGGATCATGGGTGTGCTGAACGATGCCGGGATGTTGGACCTGATCGCAGAAAAGATCTTGAGCAGCAAGCTGGCACAGACCGATAGGGGTGCTGAGCTGGTCTGCATGGCCGGGATCTCCCTGACCACGGTCCTCTTGGGCGGCGTCACCAGCGCATCGATCCTCACCTTCGGGCCGATCTTAAATAAGATCGGAGCGGCAAAGGATATCCATCCCTACCGCCGTGCCAATCTGCTGGACGGCACCGCGAACAGCCTGCCCGCCATCATCCCCTTCATGAGCGTCTTTGTGTTCATCGGAGCCGCATTGACCGGGCTGTCTCCTGTGGTGGTAGCCGCAGGGACGGTCTATGGGTTTGTATTGTTCGCGGTGTTTGTGGCAGCGGTCTTGACCGGGTGGGGACGGAAAAAAGAAGTTCAATAGCACAATACCTCATGTCCGGTCTCCGTGACCAGTACCTGGATCTCCCACTGGGCAGATGGCTTTCGATCCTCTGTGTACACGGTCCATCCATTGCCGTCATCCACGAAGATCTCATGAGTCCCCATATTGACCATAGGTTCGATCGTAAAGACCATGCCCGGCGCAAGGAGCATCTCGGTGCCCCGTTTGGCGATGTAGCCCACCCAGGGATCCTCGTGAAAGGCCAGGCCGATCCCGTGTCCTCCGATCTCCCGGACTACGGAGTAGCCGTTCTTTGTGACGTGATCGTTCACCGCCTGGGCCATATCTCCTAAAAAGCCCCAGGGCTTTACCTGGGCCAGCCCCAGTTCCATGGCTTCCTTCGTCACCTGGACCAGCCTGCGCTTATCCTGGGCCACCTCCCCGATACAGAACATGCGGGAGGAGTCCGAATAGTAGCCGTTATACATGGTGGAGGCGTCCACATTGACGATATCCCCCTCCTTCAGGACGATATCGGAGGAGGGGATCCCATGGCATACCTGGTCGTTGATCGAGGTGCAGACGCTGTTGGGGAAGCCTTCAAAGTTTAAAGGAGCCGGGATCCCGCCGGCCTGTGTGGTCAGCCTATACACCCAGTCATCGATCTCCTTGGTAGTGACCCCCGCTTTGATGTGGGCGGCTACATAGTCTAACACGGCGATATTGATCTTGGCGCTCTCCCGGATCTTTTGGATCTGCTCCGGTGTTTTGATCATCTTATGGTCAGGGACGATGTGGCCCTGCCGGTGGAAAGACGCTATCCTTTCATCAAATGCCAGATGGCACTTCTTATATTTCTGACCGCTCCCGCACCAGCAAGGAGCGTTCCTTTCGATCGATCCCATAATCCTATCCCTTTCTGCTCGTTCTAAATGTCTTTTTTCAATACCGCTTCCAGTATAGCACAAAATTGGAAATTGTGTTTATTTTTTCTATCGCTTTTATGCTTACAGCCGATCGCTTTCTGGTTTTGCAGTTACTATCCACACCGATCAAAGGAACCCAAAAAAGATCATGATCTGATGCCATCAGTGGTTATCAGATCGGGACATAAGGTGTATAATGGAGAGAAAGGAGATGGAGGCTATGCGCTCTTGCGTTTCCTGAGCACGATCATGGATCCCCATAGAGAGGATCTTATGGGGATCATATCAGAGCATGTGGACTTTTCGGAAAATGAGGAGCTATACAAGGAGGTGAGGCAGGTGGACGGTCTTGGACAGAGGATTTTTGAAGAGGCTGAGCAGTATTATGAGATGGCTGCAGTGGAGCTGTGAAAAAGAGACTTAAGAAGGAAAGTGATCGTATGATGCGTTTGAGCACGTTATGTTATATCGAAAAGGATGGCTGCTACCTGATGCTCCACCGCACGGTAAAGAAGGATGATGTCAACAAGGACAAATGGATCGGTGTGGGCGGTCATTTTGAGGCGGATGAGAGCCCGGAGGAGTGTGTGCTCCGGGAGGTGAAGGAGGAGACAGGCTACACACTGACCTCCTATGTGCAGCGTGGGATCGTGACCTTTATCTCCGGCGGCGGGGTGACGGAGTATATGTTCCTGTTCACGGCAGATGGGTTTACCGGAGATCCGATCGTCTGTGACGAAGGGGAGCTGGAGTGGGTGGACAAGGATGCGGTGCTGGAGCTGAACATCTGGGAGGGGGACAAGATCTTTTTCCGCCTGCTCAGAGAGCAGAGGGGGCACTTTTCGCTGAAGCTGGTGTATGACGGCGGCGATAAGCTGATCGAAGCTGCTCTGGACGGACATCCCATGGAGCTGCCGGAGCGGTCCCTTCTGAAAAGCGATGATCTGTGGGCAGGATAGGGTCTATGCTGCCCACAGGAGAGCAGACGGAGGGTCATGAGACCTCCCTGTTTTCCAGGATGACCAGGATCTGGAACTGGCTGTCGGCGGTGGAGAGGTCTACAGTGCCGTTATATTTCTTTGCCGTCCTCCGAACGCTTTCCAGTCCGATGCCGTGCAGACCCTGTACGGAGGACTTGGAGGAGAGGATCCTCTGTTCACATATCAGGAGTGGCTCGTAAAGCGGATTGGAGCATTGGATGCACAGATGCTGCTGGGCGGTATAGAGCGTGAAGGAGACCTTGAGCCTGCTGCGGTCGTCATGCTTCTGGCAGTATTCCAGTGCATTGCTCAAGATGTTCTGCATGATGATGGTCAGGTCCAGGTCTTCGATGAGGACGGGATCCGGCAGTCGGATCAGGACCTGAAAGGGAACACCTAAGATCTGCAGGTGTTCTTGATGGTTGTGCAGGATCGCATTGATCAGCAGATTGTCACAGAACTGTATCGGCGCTCTCTGCGAGAATGCCTTCCGAAAGGAATTTGCCAGCTTTTGGGCCTGTCCGCGCTCGTTTTTTTCCAGCAGCGCGTCGATGGTGGCAAGGAGATGCCGTATGTCATGATGCATGGTGCGCAGCTCATGCTCATAGCGCAGATAGGTCATGAGATAGTCCTGCTGCGTTTTTTGCTGGGCGCGGATCATCTGGTTCTGCTGCTGTTCCTGGATGATCAGCTGCGGCAAGTAGATGCTGTATAGGGTCAGGATCAGGATCGACAGAAAGCAGATGCTGATCAGCAGAGCATCCCTCTGGGGGAAGATCCAGCAATACAGGATGAAGAGCAGGTCTCCGATCGTAAAGACCATAGGCCATTTGTAATAGCGGTCGGGCTGCGGCATGATGACCCAGGCGGATCTGCGGAGAAAATACATACACAGGCACCAGATCCCTTCTATTGCCATAAGGGGAAGGAAAAAGCCAAGGGCGGGAAAGGCAGGGAAACGGTCCAAGGCATAGATCCTGCGGCTCCAATAGAGCGCGAACAGGTTCACGGCGATCTGGATCTCCACATTATAGATCCCGCAAAATATCCCGGTCTCACAAAAACGCAGGCCCAGGAGGCTGCATCCGCCAAAGGACAGCCCCGCACAGAAAAATAAAAGGGCAGGCGGGGCTGAGCCGGGAGAAAATACCAGCAAGGCCATAAAGCTGATGGAAAGATAGGCATAACAGATCGTAAAGCCATGTGGGCGGAACGGGATGTACAGTGGTATCTGGAAACAAGATGCCGCTGCGATCAGGAGCGACGCGATCAATGGTAAGAGAAGATATGGCAAGAGCATATACGGATCCCCCTTTCTTCCGATAGACAAAACGGTCAGAGCGCCTGTGCAAAAACGGAGCCCATCTTGACACACTACCATCATACACTATCCCCGGCAGTCCTGCAATTTATAGATCCTGTAGATCTGCAGATAGAGGGCCGCTCTTCACACCCACGCCAGGGAGTCTTATCACAGAGATAGGGCGTGGACAGTCTGCTGCGGGAGGGGGAGAGGATAGCTGGATCTTACAAAAAAACGACCATTTTTTACATCCTCTGTTTTTGGGGCGTGGTATACGGTAAGATAAGATGGGAGGATACCATGTTCATCTAAAAGGCGGGGATTCTAGGTGTATCGATTATTATTATGTGAAGACAATGAGCAGGACCGTATCTGGATAAAGAGGGCATTGGATGAGATCTTTGACGATATGGACCAGGCATACCAGCTGTCCGCTTTTATGACAGGAGAGCAGGTCTTGTTCCATATGCAGCCGGGTCTATATGATATCGCGATCTTCGATGTGGAATTGGATAAGGCAGATGGGATCGAGATCGCGAAAAAACTGCGGCAGATCGATAAGAATGTAGTGATTTTGTTCGCTTCTGTACACAGCAAGAACGTGTTTTCCAGCTTTGCCGCGGAGCCTCTGTCCTTTCTGGCCAAGCCGCTGAAAAAGGCGGAGTTCGCATCCTATATCCGAAGGGCGGTGCAGAAGGCCGATAAGATCCAAAAGGATCGGTATACGGTGTCGCTGAACAATTCTGTGTTTGCGTTACCTGTGCGGGATATCCTGTATTTTGAGAGCATCGGCAGGACCATACGGCTGAAGGCGGAGCATACGGACTTTGTTTTTTATGATAAGCTCAGCGCTTTGGAAGAAGATCCGAGGCTGCGGTCTTTTTTTCGATGCCATCAGAGCTATCTGGTCAATATGGATCATTGCTTCGAGGTCACAGGAAAGGATATCCGGCTGTCTGATGGGGAACGGATCCCGGTCAGCCGGAGCAAAAATAGAGGATTTAAAGAAGCGTTCGTGCGCTATCTGGGGAGATACGGGAACAGGCTGGAGGACTGATCGGCAGATCGTCTTCCAGCCTGTTCTATTTTCATCTGGTCATCGGCAGCTTTTCTCTTTATAGTGGTCGCGGCAGAACAGCAGGGGCATAGGCCGGATCATTCTTTGAAGAAGGGCTTGCCGCCGGAAAGCCGGATGCCTGCGGTCTTTAAATGGCCTGCGATCCCCAGGTAATAGGAGGTGAGCCCGCTGAGGAGGATCCCCCATCCGCCTACCTTGCTGAGGACTGCCGGCAAGATCCCAAAGCCGGCCAGACCGAAGGCGGTGACGCCCACGCCTGCGCCTAACAGATTTAAGAAGTCCAGCTTGCTGGCATAGCGCACACAAGGGAGGATCGCCAGGAGATACAGGCCTGCGGCAGTGAAGCATACGGATACCAGCATGGGGTCATACTCGATCCCCAGGATCGGACATAGGGCAGAGCTGATGTTGCCGATCCCGCCGAAGAGGCCGAAGGCGGCTGCGAACACCACATAGATGCCGCCGGAGACCAGGTTCCCGATCTTTAAGAAATACATGCCGCATACCATGTACATGATAAAGTACCCGATCTGGATCATGCCCATGGATAAGGCAAAACCGGCTGTGTTCCCCCAGCCCATGGCGTTCACCCAGAAGGGGAGGCACAGCAGACCATAGGCTACGCTCATGCCCGGGCCCACATCTGCATTATAGATGCCTTTTACGCGGATCTCATCCTTTTCCTCCATCATCCCGCCTCCTTTTCCTGGATCGCTCTGAGCAGTGCGTCTTTTTCGATCGGCAAGGTCTTTACGCGGATGCCTACCGCATCATAGACGGCATTTTCGATCGCAGGCGCCGCGCCGTTATTCGCCCCCTCGGCAAAGCCCTTGGCGCCAAATGGTCCGTATGGATGCCCTTCCTCGATCGCGATGGAGGTCATCTCGGGCATGTCCTTGATCGTGGGGACGCCTAAGCCCCGGAGGCCTTTGGTCTTGATATAGCCCTCCTCCATATCTACCTTTTCCGATAACGCATAGCCCAGGCCCTGCATGATGCCGCCGTAGATCTGGCCGTCCACGAGCGCCGGGTTGATCGCATGACCGCAGTCGCTGGCAGCGTACATCTTTAACACCTTGACCTCGCCGGTGGTGGTGTCTACCTCGACCACGGCGATCTGGGCATTGAAGAGGTAGGTGGTAAAGATCCGGTTATCCCGCCCGTTGGCATCATTGTCCGCGCTGGCTAAGGGCTTGTTCGCCGGGATATCCAGGAAGTAGTAGTCATCCCGCAGCTCTACGCCCATATCGGAGGCTTTCTTTGCGATCGCCTGGTAGGATATGCGATAGTCCTTATCCTTGCGGACATCGTACACACCATCCGGGCCAAGCTCCAGGAAGGTGGCGTCTCCAGTGAACTGTTCTGCCGTGAAGGCGGCCATGGTCTTTCGGAATTTCCCGATCGCGCCTAAGATGGCGTTGCCTGCATTATAGGTGGTGCGGGAAGCATTGCTGCTGCCGGTGGTGTAGGGAACGGTATCGCTGTCATGGAGCGCGATATCGATCGCGTCATAAGGGATCTTTAAGGCCTGTGCCGCCATCTGGCAGATGACCGTATCGCTCCCCTGTCCGCACTCGTTGCTCCCGGGAAGGATCTCGAAACGCCCCTCCGGTGTCAGACGGATCCCTGCGCCGATCCCGTCGGGGATCCCGGTGCCGTAGCCTGCGTTCTTATAGCAGCCGGAATAGCCTACGCCCACTTTTTTGTTGGGGCCGGAGGGCTCCGGCCGTCCGCCGTCCGCCTCAAAGGCCTTATAGACCGCGTTCAGCGCTTCTTCAAATCCGCAGCTGTACTCGATGATCTGCCCGGCGGTGGTCTTTTCGCCTACATGGAGACAGTTCTTGACCAAAAAGTCATGCCCGTTCATCCCGCACTTTTCGGCCAGCTCGTCCAAGAGCGGAGCCAGAGCCGCCGTGGTCTGGGTGGACCCATATCCGCGGAATGCGCCGCCAAGCACATTGTTGGTGAACACGGCAGAGATCTCGATGTCCACGTTAGGGATGTTATAAGGGCCGGAACCCATGACGGCGGCGAACCGTGCCACCAGATCGCCGGTACAGTTGTATGCGCCGGTATCGCAGTAGGCCTTGCAGGTCAGCGCCTTTAAGGTTCCGTCTTTTGTGGCGCCTACCTTATAATGGAACTTGAAGGGATGCTTCTTCGGCTGGTTGGCCAGCATCTCTTCCCGGGTGTAGACCACACGGACAGGGCGTTTCAGGATCTGTGCGCCCAGGGCAGCATAGATATGGGTGGTGCAGTCCTCCCGTCCGCCAAAGCCGCCGCCGATGGGGCGGTTGATGTAATGGAGCTCCTTCTGGTCGATCGCCAGTGCGGCAGCCACCTCCGCAGGTACCTTCGGGTAGCTCTGGCAGGTGCCGTACAGCGTCACCCGACCGTCCTTCCCGATCTCGGCATGGGATGCGCAAAGCTCCATCACCGCGTGGTCGATGGCCTTGGTCTCAAAATCGCTCTCCACGATATAGTCACATTCCGCAAAGCCCTTCTCGTAGTTCCCCTTGTGGATCTTCTGGGTAGAATACAGGTTCGGCCATTCCTCGTGGACCCGGACCGCATCCGGCGCGATCGCGGCTTCGATGGTGGAGAGGGTGGGCAGCACCTCATAGTCTACATGGATAAGCTCCATAGCCTCGTAAGCCAGCTGGCCGGTCTCGGCGAACACCACCGCCACCGGATCGCCGATGTAGCGGACCTTGTCGATCGCCAGGATCTGCTGGGGGTATTCGGCTTCGGAAAAATATTTATTGCCGGGGATGTCCTTGTGGGTCAGGACCTTGACCACACCAGGCATAGCCTCTGCCTCAGAGACATCGATGGAATGGATCTTTGCATGCGGATAGCGGGCGAACAGCACGCGGCCTTCCAGCTCGCCATCGGGCCGCATATCGTCGGCAAAGAGCAGGGAGCCGGTGACACGCTCGATCCCATGCTTGGTGACCGGGCTCTCGCCGACCCATCCCATCCCGTTGTCGATCGTGTTGGGGACCTTGCCGTCTAAGATCTGGACCGCCATATGGACCGCGTCCAGGATCTGTTTATAGCCGGTACAGCGGCAGAGGTTATACTGGAGCGCTTTTTTGATCTCCTCATCGGTGGGATGGGGGTTGGCATCCAGCAGGGCTTTGACCGCCATGATCACGCCTGGCGTACAGAAGCCGCACTGGTAAGCGTGGGTCTTTAAAAACGCGGTCTGGACCGGATGCAAGGCATGTCCTTGGGAGAGGCCTTCGATGGTCTCGATCTCTGCGCCTTCCAGCATCCGGAGCTTTCTGGTACAGGACCGGACGGCCTTTTTGTCCACGATGACCGTACAGGTGCCGCACTGTCCTTTGCTGCAGCCGTCCTTTGCACCAAAAAGCTTTAGGTCTTCTCGTAAAAAGCAGAGCAGGCTCTTCTCGCCGTCCTCGGCGGTGACCGTCTGTCCGTTGACTTTAAATGTATAGCTCATCGATCTTCCTCCGTTCTTTTCTGGATCTCATAGCGGCCGCTATCGGTAAAGATAGGATAACAGATCTGGTCAAGATATACAGAGAAATGTAAAAAAAGGTCATGATATTGTCAATATCGGCGATCGACGCAAAATGACCGCGATATGTGCCGGCCTCTTTCCAATAAGATCACTCCATCTGATCCCCAAAGCTCTCCAGGTACCGAAAGAACATATACTCGCACACCAGCAGCATCTGTACCCGGGACCGGATCTTGATATCGGTTTTGATAAAATAGGTGGAGTTCACATAAATGTTCTCATCCGCCATATCGCTCAAGGTATTGCTCCCCAGATCGGTGAGGGAGAGGATGAAGGCACCCCGGCTCTTGGCCATGTTGGCGGCGGCGATCACCAGGCTGGTCTCTCCGGATACAGAGATGGCGATGACCAGATCGTTCTCATCCACCTGTCTGGCGCTGATGTTCATCAGGGAGCTGTCGTCGTACCAGAAGGCCGGCTTTCCGATGATCTGCAGCCGCTTGACAAATTCCGCCGCCACGGTCCGACTGCTGCCGGCCGCATAAAACTCTACCCGACGGCTCTTGTGGAGCTTCTCCAAGATCCGGTCGATGGTCTCCTCCGGGATCAGCTGGATCGTCTTATGCACATCCTTCAAAAAGTCAGTGGAATGGCTATCCTCCTCCGCGGCTGTTTTGCGGCCCTTAGAAAGCTCTACCTTTAAGCCCGCCTTAAATTCCGCGAAGCCGCTGAACCCCAGCTTCTTGCAAAAACGGACCACGGACGCGGGCGACGTGTACAGCTCATCCGCCACCTCCCGCACCTTCATCCCGGAAAGCTTCTGGTTGTTCCGGATACAGTAGGACAAGATCTCATTGTCGCTCTTACTCAGCAGATGGGCATTTTCTGCGATCCTGGTGTAAAAATCCATGTTGGTTCTCCTGACATTTTTTTCGCTAAATGAAACGATTTCGACTTTCGCACATCCTTCCAGAATGTCCTGGAACTATTCACAAAACAGTGCAAAAGATCTATAGTAGTCACAGTTATTATAACGGTAAGATCAAGCGCGCGCAACAAAAAATGCATCAAAGGTTACAACAAGGATCGACAAGGAAGTGGATAAATAGACGACAGCAAAGAGGACAAAATGACATCGATCGAAAAGATAGAGCAGTGATAAAGTGAAAAAGATGCTGAGAAGCAGTAAAGTATTGGAAAGGGGTACATTTATAATGGAAGGTTTTAAAGTAGTCATCGTCGGCGGCGGCTCCAGCCATACACCAGGGATCATCCAGAGCCTGATCGGAAATCTGGACCGTTTTCCGCTCCAGAAGCTGGTGCTCTATGATATCGATCCGGACCGGCTGGAGTTAGTGGATACGCTCTGCAAGTCCCTGATCGGAAAGCTTGACCCGGCGTGTGTGTATTTTACCACCACAGAGCCGGAGAAAGCGTTCACGGATATCGATTTCGCCTTTGCCCAGATCCGGCAGGGCGGATTGAAGATGCGGGAGAAGGACGAGAAGATCTCCTTAGAGTTTGGTGTTGTGGGCCAGGAGACCTGCGGCCCGGGCGGCATGGCCTACGGGCTCCGTTCGATCCCCGGCGTGTTCAAGGTGATCGACGATATCCGGACCTACGCACCGGAGGCATGGATCATCAACTATTCCAACCCGGCAGCGATCGTGGCGGAGGCCACCCGCCGTCAGTACCAGAACTACAAGATCTTGAACATCTGCGATATGCCGGTGGCGATCATGCTGTCCTTTGCCAAGATGCTGGGGCTGGAAAAATACAACGATCTAGATCCGGTGTACTTCGGCCTGAACCATTTCGGCTGGTGGACCAAGCTGTATGACAAGACCGGAACCGACCGGATGCCGGAGCTGAAGGAAAAGATCATGCAGTTCGGTCTGGCCGCGTCCCATGACAAGCATCATTCGGATCCCTCCTGGCGGCACACATGGGAGAATTTCAAGGAGATCCTCACCGATCTCCCGGAATTTCTGCCCAATACCTATCTCCAGTATTACCTGTATCCGAAGGAGTGCGTGGAGACCAGCGATCCCAACTATACCCGGGCCAATATGGTCATGGACGGACGGGAGAAGGATATGTACGACCAGGTGCGCCTGATCAAGGAGAGCGGCGGCAAGCATGAGGTCAACTTGAACCTGTTCAATGCCTTCGGCGATTTCATCGTGGACGTGGCCTGCTCCATCGCCTACAATAACGCGGACCGTTATCTGGTGATCGTGGAAAATAACGGGTCGATCCCCGATCTGCCAGGCGACGCCATGGTGGAGGTCCCCTGCTATCTGCGCAAATGGGGTCCGGAGCCGGTGGTGATCGGAAAAGTCCCGCAGTTCCACTTAGGGATGATGCAGCAGCAGCTGGCGGCTGAAAAGCTGATCGTGGACGCGTATTTTGAGAATTCCTATCAGAAGGCGCTGGAAGCCTTTACGATGAACAAGACCGTCACATCCGCTAAGGTGGCGAGGAAGATCCTTGACAAGATGATCGAAGCGAACAAGGGCTACTGGCCGGAATTGCGGTAAAGGAGGGTACCAGAGATGAAGGAGAAGTTTTCCTTTTCCCTGTTTCAAAAATTAGGGAAAGTGCTGATGACGCCGGTCATGATCATGCCGATCGCCGGTATCCTGGTAGGCGTGGGATCGGCGTTCACCACGAAGAATATCGTAGAGCTGATGCCGTTCTTAGGCACTACCTATGTTAAACTGTTCTTCAACCTGCTGAAGGCCATGGGAAATACGGTCAATTCCTACCTCCCGATCATCTTCGCGGTCTCGGTAGCCGTAGGCTACGCCAAGAAAGAAAAGGGGATCGCCGCTCTCTGCAGTGTGATCGGCTTTCTGGCCATGAACAATGTGATGAATGTGCTCCTGACCAGCCTTGGCAAGCTAGATCCTGCGGCCATGACCACCGGTCAGTCCATGGTCATGGGCATCGCCTCTCTGGACACCGGCGTTTTCGGCGGTATCCTGATCGGGCTGTTGGTAGCCAGGCTGCACAACCAGTATTACAATATCCAGCTGCCGCCGATCCTAGGGATCTTTTCGGGAACGAAATTTGTCCCCATGGTCACCTTGCTGGGATGCTCGGCCCTGGGTTTTGTGATGGCATTTGTCTGGCCGGTCGTGCAGAGCGGACTGACCATGATGGGAGAACTGATCTATAAGACCGGCGCCGTGGGCAGTGTGATCTACGGTCTGAGCGAGCGGGCGCTGCTGCCCTTTGGCCTGCACCATTTTATCTACACCCCCTTCTTCTTTACGAACCTGGGCGGGTCTATGACCATTGACGGCAATGTGGTAGAGGGTGCATTGAACATCTATAATGCCATGCTGGCTTCACCGGACACCATGTTCGACATCAATATCTCCCGTTTCGTCATGAACGGCAAGGTGATCTTTGCCATGTTCGGCATGCCGGGAGCCGCGCTGGCGATCTACCAGACGGCAAAGGCAGAGAAGAAGCATCAGGTGAAGGCGCTGCTGATCGCGGCGGTGGTCCCTTCGATCTTTACCGGCATCACGGAACCGATCGAGTATTCCTTCCTGTTCGTGGCTCCGCTGCTGTTCGTGGTCCACGCAGGTTTTGCAGGTCTGGCCTATCTCCTGACCTACATATTTAAAGTCAATATCCCTGGCCCCAGCGCATTTGGCGGCCCGTTCTTAAGCACCATCTTCAATGGGATGATGCAGTCGGATAAGGGGTCTAACTGGATATGGGTCTTTATCCTGGGCGCGGTCTTCTTTGTCCTCTATTATGCCGCCTTTAAGTTCATGATCTTGAAGTTCGACTACAAGACTCCTGGGCGAGAGGCGGACGAGGAAGAAGTGAAGCCTTTGAGCGGAAAGAAGGTGAGCGACGATATCCTGGCCGTGATCATCGAGGGCTTAGGCGGCGCGGATAATATCCTGAACGTGGACGCCTGCTTTACCCGCCTCCGCGTCAAGGTGAAGGATAAGGCGATGGTCATGGAGGATAAGGCCTGGAAGGAGCAGACCCAGGCAAACGGGGTGGTCCGCGTCAATGACGGCGTGCAGATCATCTACGGCACAAAGGCCGATATCTATAAAAACAATCTGAAGAACATCCTGGGGATGGAGTAAGGGGATGCTTTCGGAGAGAGAGGGAGCGTTTTAAGGGAGTCTGATCTTGATAGAGAGTGACAAAGGCCGCCATGGAAATGGCGGTCTTTGTCTGCTGCCTGTGTTGAAAGTTGCACTTTCAGGAGGGGTCTGCTATACTGGGAGATAGAGCAGAGCAGATGGAGGGATGGATATGAGGGATGATCGTTTTATCCGGGGAAGCCTCCCCATGACGAAGAGCGAGGTGCGGGCGGTCTCCCTTTCCAAGCTGGAGCTGGTGCCTGGAGCGGTCCTTTGGGATGTGGGCGCAGGTACGGGATCGGTGGCGGTGGAGGCGGCCCGGCTCCTGGGCCAGATGAGGGACGGAACCGGCGCGCATGGAGGCGCGGCGCAGGAAGGCGCGGCAGTCTACGCGATCGAGAAGGAAGAGGAGGGGATCTGGCTGATCCGGGAGAACAAGGCCAGGCTCGCGCCGGACTTTAAGGCGTTCCATGCGATCTGCGGGAGAGCTCCGGCTGCGCTTAAAGAGCTTCCGGCCCCCAGCCATGTGTTCATCGGCGGTTCTGGCGGGGCATTAGAGGCGGTCGTGGAGACCGTCTTAGAGAAAAATGAAAAGGCCAGGCTCGTGGCCAATGTGGCGACCTTAGAAACGCTGGCGGTATGCACAAGGGTCCTGGAGACGTTCCGTTTTACGGATCAGGAGATCGTCCAGGTGGCGGCGGCGCGGATGGAGAAGGCGGGCAGGTACCATATCCAGAAAGCGCTGGATCCGGTCTTTGTGGTGACGATGCAGTTTCCGGAAGGATAGAAGGGAAGGCGGGACAGAAAGCCAGGGAGCGGCCGTGAGGAGCAGGCCTATACGGGCATATTTGTGACGATCAGATGCTCGGCCTTCCGCTGGTTCCGGCTCCGGACATTATAGGAGTAGGTCTTGTCAAAGCAAAGGATATGGAGATCGTCCTTGTACAGCGGATAGATGAGATCCGTGTTCTTGATGATCAGGATGAACCGGGCCTTTGTCTTTTTTAAAGCCTCTGCCAGCCGCTGCTGGTCCTTTTGCGTAAAAGCCCGCCCCTCATAATCAGAAAAGTCGGTGTCATAAGGCGGATCTAAGAACATAAAGTCATTTTCTGTCGGCCCGATCGAAGAAAAAAGATCTTCAAAATCCATGCAATAGATATCGGTCCCGGCAAATAGCTCTGCTGTCGATGGTGAGAAGATCCCATCTACTTTTGCCCTAAGATCCTTCCGGTTGTAGGACATCCCTCCATAGGGGATGTTAAACTCGCCCTTGCGGTTATAGCGGAACATGGAGCCATAGCAGTATTCGCGGATAAAGTAAAAGTTTGCAGAGCTATAGCTCTTGTCCGCTCTCGTATCCCGTCCTAACAAGATATCATTGTATATATCCCTGAAATACATGTAAGTGCCGCTGGCAAGACCGGTGATCAGATTTTCTTTTAGATCTCCGTCGCTGAACGGCTCCTTTTGTTCGTTCTTTATCGTCCGGCGCATCTTGTCCAAGGTGTTTGCGCAAAGCTGTTCTTTATAGGCGTCGGTATCAAGGACGATATCCTCCATCGCACATCGGTCAAGCGCATGGACGATCTGTTCGATGATCGGCAGGAGCCCGGCAGGCTCGCCGATCGTCTCCGGCTTCTCCTTCATCTGCCGGTAGACAGAAGCGATGTCGCCATAGTGCTCGTCACAGGCAGAGAGCAGACCGGAGAAAAGGGCGCAGTAGGCGTTCAGATAGCGCTTGAAGTCAAGATCCTGCTCTTTTATGAGTGAATAAAGATCGGTAAGATCCTTTGAGATATCATTTATGACCGCTTTCTGCGGTCTTAGATAGAAAAACATAGCGCCGCCGCCAAAAAACGGTTCGATGTACCGTTCGTAGGGCGGTATCAGATGTTTGATATATCGGATCTCTCTGGTTTTACCTCCTGGCCACTTGATCAGGGGGGGGACATCTGCCATCATCGGTTTCCTCCATCTGCTGTTATCGTCATTTCTCTGCTCTGGGTATAAGCAAAGCGTCGCGCCTCGGCCCGTCGGATGACAAAACCTTGGCGCGGCTATCAAGATATTATATGGGATGGAGAAAATGGTGTCAACTGTTTTTCGAGGGGGACCGGGCCTTTTGCAGCGGACCGTTTGGCTGAGCGGTGAGCGTGACCGCATCCTTACATCCTGGAGGTCATCGTTTGATATGCTGGAGCGCTATGCATCCTGGTCCGCCCTGGGTGATGAACGCATGGCTCAGCATATGGATCCGGACCTCGATGCCTGGAAATTCGTTTAAGGCCATCTCTTGGATCTGTGCTGCGTCCTCGGGGACGGCGCCGTGGGCGATGTACAGGATGTCATCTTTTCCCACATGGTCCTGCTGCATCTGCTTGAAGACGACTTTTACCGCGCCCTTTAAGGTGCGGCCTGTGCCGAATTTATCTAACCGGGTCCCCTCGCGGTTCAAGACCACGATGGGCTTGATGTTCAAAAGGGATCCGATCCGAGCTACCGTGGGGGACAAGCGTCCGCCCCGCTGCAGGAAAGCAAAATCCTGCGGGATCAGATAGGACTTGGTGGAAGCCATCTTTTCCTCTATCATATGGATGATGGCGTCTGCATCCTGACCCTCCCGGGCCATGGCAGCCGCACATTCCACCAGGTAGCGATGGGGGCCGCACAGGGTCCTGGTATTGATCACGGTGATATCCTCGCGGTTTTCTGCGATCTTTCTAGCGCTGCAGGCGGTCTGGTATGTGCCGGAGAGTCCATCTGCCATGGACAGGTTGATGATCGTCCTGCCTTTACAGCGCTCAAAAGCGTCGATCACATCTCCGATCGGCGGCTGGGAAGAGGTTGGGATCTGCCCTGCCTGGATGTCGGCGATAAACTCTTCGATCGGGCGGGAAAGATCTCGGAGATCTTTTTCTCCGATCGTAACGCTTAATGGGATAGAGATGACTCCCAGCTTTTCTCCGTCTTCGGCAGTGTAAAGGCTGGAGGAATCGGTAATGATCTGGACCATCGTGTTCTCCTTCTGTCTGTGGCATTGTGGGGCGGTGGCAGATGTATCTAAATCTGTACAAATGCGACTGTGATATGTGGTTTTTAAAACTACTTATTGAGGTTTGAGATCATTATATTCGATAGAAGGAGGGGTGTCAACTACTTTTCGAGCAGATCCGTGCATTTTCGACATAGGTGGTCACTTTTCACAGCGGCGATAAGATCCGCTTGCAGACTTTCTTTTATGACAGCCCCCTCCTTTTGCTGTTCAAGCTGGTGAGAAGTAGATATAAATATAGCTATAATAGTAGATATATTTGTAGCTATATTTATAAGGACCTAACCTTCGTCGAACAGGCATGCCCCGTTGCTTTCGATGACCTTTTTATACCAGTAAAAGGACTTTTTGGGGATCCTCCTATAGGTCCCTCTGCCATAGTCGTCGCAGTCCACATAGATGAAGCCGTAGCGCTTGGACATCTGCTTGGTGGATTCAGAGACTAGATCGATGCAGCCCCAGGAGGTATAGCCCAGGCATTCTACGCCATCGTGCTCGATGGCATCCAGCATGGCTTTGAAATGGGCTTGGAGATAGTCGATGCGGTAGCTGTCGTCGATGGTGCCGTCCTCGTTAACGATGTCTTTGGCGCCCAGTCCATTTTCCACGATGAACAGAGGCTTGCGGTAGCGGTCGTACAGATCGACCATGGAGATCCGAAGACCTGTAGGGTCGATCTGCCAGCCCCAATCGGAGGAGGGGAGGTAGGGATTTTTGACCGCTGTGATCGTGTTGCTTGCGGTGGTGTCCAGGCCGTCCGTCTTGTGGGCGGCGCAGGAGGACATGTAATAGGAGAAGGATACAAAGTCTACTGGGTAGGCTTTCATGATCTCATCGTCTCCGGTTTCCTTTTTGATGTGGATGCCGTTGTTTTTAAAGCGGGACAGCAGGTAGGCGGGATACTCACCGAACACCTGGGTATCGCTGTAGCAGTAGGTGCCGCGCATCCGCTGCTGTGCCTCCAGCACGTCCTCCGGTCTGCAGGTAAAGGGATAGTAGGTCAGCTTGGTCAGCATACAGCCCACCATGGAGCCGGGGATGATCTCATGGCAGATCTTGGTGGCCAGAGCAGAGGCTACGAACTGATGGTGCATGGCCTGGAAGATCACTTCTTCAAAATTTTTGCCCGGGAAACGGTCCTCTACCAGGCCGCCGGTGGTGTAGGGATGGCGGATCATGGAATCCACCTCATTGAAGGTGAGCCAATACCGCACCTTGTCTTTGTAGCGCTTGCAGATCGTCTCCACATACCGGGTGAACATGCAGATCGTCTCCCGGGAGTACCAGCCGTTATACTTGAGCACCAGGTTCAGGGGCGGCTCATAATGGGACATGGTCACCAAAGGTTCGATGCCCTGCTTTCTGCATTCGTCAAATACGGAGTCGTAGAAGGCCAGTCCTTCTTCATTGGGCGTCTCATCGTCGCCGTTGGGGAAGATGCGGGACCAGGCGATGGACATCCGATAGACCTTAAAGCCCATTTCCCCGAAAAGACGTATGTCTTCTTTATAATGGTGGTAAAGATCGCTGGCGTGGCGCTTCGGATAGTTTACCTCGTCCTCCGGGTGGGCCAGCGCTTCCTCGATATCTGCGGTGGTGATGGTATTGTGCGCCTTGTAGTCGGTGACATCGGTGTCAAGATGGGCGCGGGCACAATCAGAGACGGACCAGCCTTTGCCGCCTTCGTTCCAGCCGCCCTCTACCTGATTGGCGGCAGTGGCGCCTCCCCATAAAAAACCTTCCGGAAATCTTCTCGTCTTCATTGTCTTCATTGCAGGGCCTCCTTGTGTGATGGACTTGCTCCATATATCTGGATGGAGCAGATAGTTCCATTATATAAAAGATCTGAGAAAAAGGCTATAGGGGGATAGTAACGGCCCGTCCGGATAGTATACACAAATTTTGTTCAAGCCCATAAGATAATAGTAAGCCAAGCATCATTGGCTGAAAAAAATAAGGAGGAGAGCATATGTGTTCAGATGATCTTTATTATGAGGGATCGGGCTGCGGCTATTCCTGTGATGGAAACTGGACGGACGGCTGTGACGGTTATTATGGGAGCAGCTGTTCTTGCTGCAGAGGGCCCAGAGGCCCAAGGGGCCCTATGGGGCCTCGTGGGCTGAGAGGCTATCCGGGCCCAATGGGCCCAATGGGTCCAATGGGGCCGACTGGAGCGACCGGAGCAACTGGAGCGACCGGGGCGACTGGAGCGATGGGCCCGACTGGTCCGGTAGGTCCTGCGGGAGCGACTGGGGCTACCGGGGCTACCGGGGCTACCGGAGCGACCGGAGCGACCGGAGCGACTGGAGCGCAGGGTCCGACCGGCCCGGCAGGTCCAGCGGGAGCGACCGGAGCGACCGGAGCGCAGGGTCCGACCGGCCCGGCAGGCCCAGCGGGAGCTACCGGAGCGACTGGAGCGCAGGGCCCGACCGGTCCGGCAGGTCCAGCGGGAGCCACA
>CAJUSS010000068.1:17312-18988 GCA_910588895.1 uncultured Lachnospiraceae bacterium | reverse complement strand
TTATCGTCCTCCACATTAACATATCGTCGATATAGCAACATATTTTTCAATGCTCTTTATGCAATGTCGCCATACATAAAGAAATCAACATAGCCAAAAAACATACTCCACAGGGTCTACGATCTCATTAAAATACCTCCATACAAAATATTAATAGTCTCTGTACTATCTCCTTTATAAAATTTTATCAGCAAAAACAACATTTAACTTGCTTGGAAATGGTATCAGTTCATATATCAGCACACCTCCCATACCCACCACATTTAACCTAAATATAAAGAATAAACTTATCTTGTGTTTTTAAAAAAAAGCATGATCCTATTATCAATGTGGCCATCGCTGTCATAAACCCATAAATGATCAATCTTGGATCCGGGAAACAGCCATTCAAAACAACCGTTCGAAACTGTGTGATATATGCATATAATGGATTGAAGTGTTTGATCCCCCACATTAATCGAAATGATAATTGGTCAATGGGATAAAATATTGGTGTGGCATACATCCATGCAGTTAAAAAAGCACTATAAATATACTGTATATCCCGAAAAAAAACTGTTCCTTGGGCCAAAAACAATCCCACTCCTAATGCAAATATATAAACCTGCAATAGAATGACAGGGATAAACAGCATATAAATAGTAAAATGCACTCGACAGATCAAAAAAACGATACCCATTGCGCCTAACGCGAACACTACATTGATAAATGCACTCGTTACCTTTGAAATAGTAAAAATACACTTCGGCACATATGTTTTTTTAAGGAGGCCGGAATTTCCTGTGATCGACCACATAGCTTGATTTGTCGCTTCCGAGACAAAATTAAATATCGTCTGGCCAATGATCAGATATACCGGATAATTCACAATCTCGAATCGGAACATATTAGAAAAGATCATCACCATGATAACCATGATCATCAGTGGATTGAGTATGCTCCACAAATATCCCAAAATACTTCTTCGATATTTTAATTTGATATCTTTCATCACCAATTGTTCCAGCAATGGCCTATAATGACGGAAAGTATCAATTCCTTTTAAAAAACCTGGCATTATTTTTTCAGACCTCCCTTTCTACAAGCTACCCTAATGCTTCCATATAAGCGTCTCCAACCTCTCCAACCTCTCCTGTCAGCCTCACCACTCCATGATCTAACCAAAGCGCATGGTCACATACACATCGCACGGAATCGATCGAGTGGGATACATACAAAAGTGTAGTCCCTTGATCACGCATCTCACCCATCCTATGTTCACACTTTTGCTGAAAGGCATAGTCCCCCACTGCCAGCACCTCATCACAAATCAGGATGTCTGGACGGACTACCGTTGCTATGGCAAAACCCAAACGGGCAGCCATACCGGAAGAATAGTTTTTGATCGGCATATCCAGAAAATCCCAAAGCTCTGCAAAGTCCACGATTTCGTCAAAATGGGCCTGCATAAAATACTTGTCATATCCTAGTACCGCACCATTTAAAAAAATATTCTCTCTTGCAGTCAGATCCCCGTCAAAACCGGCTCCTAACTCGATCAATGGAGCGATCGAACCATTAATTTTTACCACTCCTTTATAGGGCTTTAAAATCCCACAGATCAGTTTTAACAGTGTGGATTTTCCCGAACCATTAGTTCCGATAATACCCCAGGCTTCACCTTTCTGCACTTGGAA
>CAJUSS010000068.1:0-17302 GCA_910588895.1 uncultured Lachnospiraceae bacterium | reverse complement strand
TATCATTTAACGCTAAAAACTCTTTAAACATCAGTTCTCGCTTCATTAGTTTTACAAAATATTCCTTCAAATTGTCAATCCGCTCTGATGCCATATTAAAGCGAACTACTGCGTGTTCTACGCTCACTGCATATCTCTCATCCATTTTTCCACCATCATGCATAATAATAAACCTATCCTGCGTCATCATAAATAGCCAGTATTATAGGTCTCCACTGGTATCTATAAAGCAAAGCTCACATCTACAATACAAATAACATATTAGTGTAGTATACCATTTCCCGCCTCTTTTCGCAACTTGCGGCCTTCAAAAAATATAGAAAAACTTTAAATATTTATTAATTTCCCCAGAAAATGGCCATCGCCCGCCTTATACCCGTATCTCATCCAATCCATATACCCCGAAAGAAGAGGATGTAAAAACAGCTGTTCAAGCTTGATCGCCTGAACAGCTGTCTACATTAACTTACATTTCCATTTCTTTTTCTGCATCCAGCCCCTGTCTGCTCCTCTTGCGGAGGATGATCAAGACAACGATCCCGATGGCGGATGCCGCAAACAAAGCGAGCCACAGCATCGGATGAGAATCATCTCCAGCCCTTGGAAGACCGATAGTACCCAACGGGACCTCATCCTCTGGGATCCACTCCCATTGTTGCGTATCCGGGTTCCACACACGCACATAACCCCTTGGCACACCTTCCTCAAATACAGTGATCTGATCTGGCATCTGAGGCAGATCCGCATCAGGAAGCGCGAAGATCGGGACCTCGATCTTCTCCTCGATGATCTCCACGACCGTTCCGTTGCCGGTATCATCAGAATGGATGAACTGCGGCGTTTCCGGCGTAGGTGCAGGCAGAGTCGGTTCCTCTGGCGGAGTTGGATCCTCCGGTGTATCTGGCTTATCTGGTCGGTTTGGCTTATCAGGTGGATCTGGTCTATCAGGCGGATCTGGCCTATCCGGCGGAGTTTCGATCCAAAAATTCGCAAACTTGATCGCGTCTCCGTCTACGATCTCACTTCCATCTGGCCGCATCGCGGTTACGGTCATGCGGTCTTTCCCGGCACTATCCTTAGCCAACACATAATAGTAGATCTTAACATAGGAAGTGATGTTGTCTTGTACATCTTCCTCTTCCTGCACATGCATCCGCATGGTAACATCGATCTTATACACCGTTGTATCATATCGCACATTTCCGTTGGCGTCGGCCTTTTCGATCATGTAGAAGGTGTAGTCATGTGTCACGCCTTCCTGGGGATCATCCGTTTCCGATCCGCCTGTGAAATCCTCTGGTGAGAACGCACGATCTGCCATGATGCTAAAGCGTATCTCGCCCTTTTCGTTGTTCGTAGCTGTGCTGACCACAGACTGTTCGTCATATCGCAGACTCCCGGTCTGCGGATCCCGTTTCGGCTCTTTATCCAGCATGACGAAGGTAAACTGATCCTTTGTAAGGTCAACGAGCTGTCCATTTACATAATAGGTCTTTTCAGCAGAGGGCTCCCAGTCAGTCCCGGTGCCTTCTCCCAGGTAAAGAACGCCATTACTGGAAACACCGCCGCCATGGGTATTGGACCGATTTCCGCTGATGATGACCTTATCCTCAACAGAAGCCACCTTTGCTATGTCCTCCGCTATAGGACCGGCGGTCAGGCCCATCAAGCCTTTTCCGTCCCTGTTATCTGCATATTCACTGTTCACTTTCGTTTTTACGAAACCGTTCAGCGGGACCATCATCGTTTCGCCATCGCAGAATCCCGACCATCTTTGATGGCCGCCGCCCAGCATATGATCGTAAACAACGCTCTTGCCGGAACAGAAATAATCTTTTGAACCATTGCTTTTCTGTCCGAAATCCTTCACTTTGAGTACTTTTTCGTCGCCTGCCTTGCTGAGGGTCAGATGGGTTTGATCGCCGTTTACAGTATTCCCATAGATCGCGCCGCCTTTGACACTGAACATATAGACATTGCTCTTTGCACAACCGGCTAATCCTCCGCCGTATCCCTCTGCAAAGTTATCGGTGATCAGGGCATTATATATCTTTAAGGTCGCATTCGTCATGATAAAGATACCGCCGCCACCGTAGTCATAGATGGTCCTTGACTCATTGTCTGTAAATCGGCCGCCGGTGATCTCTCCTACACCCTGGAAATATAGACCGCCGCCTTCACTCTTTACCGCCACATTTTCGGAGATCGTGCCGCCTGACATCTTAAGCTCCGGACGAGTACCGCCTGAATCCGGCATCAACGGATCCCAATTCGTAGGACACCGATAATAGAACAGGATCCCGCCGCCGCCTTCTACTGCATAATTCCCTTTGATCTCTCCGCCTGTGATCGTCAGATCGCTGCCCGTAAATATGCCACCACCGCCTACACTATTTGGCGTTTTTGTATCTTGGGTCACTGCATACGATCTGTTCGCGGAGATAGAGCCGCCATTGATCGTGAGAGGAGTCCGATCCGCCAGGTCTCTTTTCGGTTCGATGTAAATGCCGCCGCCATTTCCAAGTATGTCGTCTTTTCCATCCGGAAAATGAGGATCCGCCTTTGCATCTTGGATCTCATGTATAGGATCTCCTGCCCTATTCTCTTCGATCTTACCACCATTGATAACAACCCGATACTTATTTCCTGTGACAGCAACACCTCCGCCATCCCCAGCTGCGGTATTATAAAAGATCTCTCCGTCTTCCATGAAAAGGCCTCTATACTGACCGCCTATACCAGTAAATACGATACCACCGCCATCGCCTTGGGCGGTGTTCTCTTTGATCGTTCCTTTATCCAAGTTTATCGTGCCATTGGCGATCACAGCGATACCACCGCCATCACCTTGGGCGGTATTGTGTTGGATCGTTCCGCCTGTGATACCTATCGCACTGCCGCTAAGAGCGATACCGCCGCCAGATCCTTCTGCCTTATTACCTGTAATGTTCCCTCCTGAGAGATCGATCGGGCACCAAGTGTCGACAGCTATGCCGCCGCCTATCTTCGCACTATTATCGGATATGTCTCCGCCTTTGACCGTAACTTTACTTTTTCCTGACCGAGCATATATCCCGCCGCCATTTTCACTGGCTGTATTGCCAGAAATATCCCCACCGTTGACATCAACCGTTACATTTGAGTTTGCATATATCCCGCCGCCATTTTTACTGGCTGTATTGTCAGAAATAGTTCCGCCTTCGATCGTTATATTTGTGCTGGATACATTGCTATTTATATAGATGCCGCCACCATTTTGGGCCTTATTATGCTCGATAGACCCACCAGTGATATCGATCGTGCTCCCACTCCTGTTTGCATCTATCAGGTGACAGTCACATATACCTCCGCCATCTTCTATTGCTGTGTTATAGGCAATGGTCCCACCGCTGATATTAACTTCAGCCCCCAGTGTAGTATAAATACCTCCGCCATATCCTGCAGAATTATGATCGATACTGCCGCCGCTGATGTTCAATACACTGTTTTGATGTGCCCAAATGCCTCCAGCCTTACCTGACTTATCCTTATGATGATTGCCACTGATCGCACCACCCTCTATATTTACGGTCCCCCATGAAAAGATCGCACGTTCACTATCTTCAGTTGTTATCTTTCCCCCTTTGATCCATACTTTACCACCACTTGCCACATTGATGACATTACCAACATTTTTGCCTAAGATAGTACCGCCACTGTCGTCATTTGTCAGCCCTGTGATCGTAAAGCTGCCGCTGACCAAGAATATATCCTTTCCATCTCCTGTATAGGTAAGCTCATGCCCATTCAGATCAAGTGTGATATCCTTTCCTGCATCAATAGCGATCTGCGATCTATCTGTATTATCAATATCATTAGCTAACGTAATGATCGGCTGCCCTGCCGCAATAGCTTTTTTCAATTGCTCCCAATCTGTCACTTCCCCTGCAGCCAGCATCTCCCCGCCCCACAACCATTCATAAGCCATCAGCTTATCCCGGTTATAGATCTTCTCCTGCTGCTCCGCGGACAGAAGCTGATACTTCCGATATGCCTCCATCACCTGCCCATACAGCTCCATATAGTAGGCATCGCGTCCATCTTCATCTTCGGCCAGGTCATAAGCCGCAAAGGCTTCTTCCACCTCTTCCTGCTCCGGCAGCTCATCGATCAGGCGGATGACCTCTGCCACTTCCCCGTCCTCGACCGCAGATACAACGATGAGAAAGCCCTGGGTGGAACGGAAGGTGTGGTTCTTAAAACGGTAGCTGGCCGTCACGTTCCCATAATAGATCCCCGGCTCTGTCTCCTCATCCACGCGGAAGGTGCAGCGCACAGATGTGCTCTGGCTGTCGGCTTCTTCGTCCTCCCCT
The DNA here is from genome assembly GCA_910588895.1 of uncultured Lachnospiraceae bacterium. Lineage (GTDB taxonomy): Bacteria > Bacillota > Clostridia > Lachnospirales > Lachnospiraceae > Caccovicinus. The sequence continues at coordinate 12,950 of CAJUSS010000068.1, read as the reverse complement.
GCTACTCTAAAGGCCTTCAGATTGATCCCATAAGTCTCCACACTGCAGCTGATGTCCTTGATGACCGGCTTTTCTCCTTTTCCGATGGGATCGTCCTCCCATTTGACCAGACCGTCCAGCTGATCGTCTGGTTTTGGCTCTGCTGTAGAAGGACTGGCCGTCCCCTTATCTGCCTCGTCTTCCTCTGGAGCCTCTCCAGAAGGCAATGTCTCCTCTCTGTCCGCTGTGGAAGGTGTAGCTAGGGTCACATCCGCGCCAGCCTCTATGGTCCCGGCCTCTGCAGGCTCACGGACCAGCTGTCGGTTTGCCGCCTCTGTTATCTCGATGGATGGAGCGTGTGATGCCGGATCCTCCCCAGCGCTCTCTTCTGCTGTGGAACCTTGTACCTCTCCCCCATCTGCCTGGTCCGCCAACGTGGTATCGTCCCCGCTGTGATCAGTGACCTCTCCGGCATCCTCCCGATCGGCCGCATCTGCGTCCGAAGGATCTATCGCCTCTTCGTTTCCTGCCTGCCCGGCAGTCTCTTCCTGGGACGGGTCTGCCGCATCCGCTGCCGCTCCAGATCCGTCGCCCGCTGTATCTGTCTCTCCAGATCCATCACCCACTGCGTCTGACGCCCCAGATTCCTCTGCATCTGCCTCTCCGGATCCGTCGCCATCTGTATCTGCCGCTTCTGTCCCGTTGGCCTCAGCTGCAGTCTCGTCGGTCCCGGCCGGCTTTACGTTCTCCTCCAGCCGCTCTTCGATGATCTCCCACACATCTCCCAGATCAAAGTCTAAGAGCATCTGGCCGCGTTCCCCGGCGTATAGCTGGCCTTCGGTCCCGGCCGCCTGCTCTGCGCTCATAATCTCCACCGGGAGCAGGTTCATGGCGCCTACCACATAGCGGAAGGTCTGTTTGCTGGTATGGGTCTTATCCTCTGCCTTCCAGCGGAAGGTGAATTCCACGTTCTGACTCCTGGTCCCCCGAAGGTCCTCCTGGATCGTATAATAAAACTGCACATGGTAACTCTGTCCTGGTGCAATCGTCAGATCTGTCAGCACATCTGGTCCGTCCGGATCACGGTCGTCCCCATCTTCTGCATCTGCGTCATCCAGATCAGGGTCATCCCCATCCACGCCGCCATCCAGATCTTGGTCATCCGTACCTGCGCTATCCAGAGTGTCTGCTCCGCTCCCATTAGTCCCCAGCCCGTCTTCCGCCTCTCTCTCCAGGGCAGACTCCCGGCCCGATCTTGGATCCGCAGCTTCTGCGCCTGCGTTTTCTGTCCCTTCCGTCCCTGCGGCTTCTGCGCCCGCATCTTCTGTCCCCGCAGCCTCAGCGCCTGTCTCTTCTGTCCCTGCAGCTTCTGCGCCCGCATCCTCTTTCCAGACAGGCTCCCACACCACACCTTCGCTCAGGTCCTCAAAATAGGTGCTCTCCCTGTCCTTCTCGATCCCGCTCCCGGTATAATTTAAAAAGCCGTCTGTGATCTCATCCGCCGTGTTATTTTTTATGTATACATCCAGACAGACCAGATCGCCGGCCCCATAGCTCGCCGCATCAGAGAGCACCGCGATCTGGACATCCTCCTCGGGACGGTCCGTCCATGTGACCTTCCCGCTCTGGATCGCATTTGACGCACTGGCCATATCCGGGGAGGTGGCATAAGAAAATGGCACAGTTAAATGTTCAAAGATAAATACAAATAGCAGCGCTGCCGCTAATGGGCCGCTGATCCTCCGTCTGACTTCTCTTCTTCTCTTTCTTGACATATACCCTTTCTCCCTTCCCTGGCAGATGTGCCCTTTCTCCGCTCTCTGTGAGTGCCTTCCTGCTTTTAACGCGATAAAAAGTGTCAACCAGATCTCGTGATCCTCCTGCTGACACTTTTACTCTCTTCATTTATCCGATTATAGCATATGCCCCGTTAAAAAAAGCATTTCAACTAACGGCGGTCCGGCAAGTTTACCCTTTTTTAATGTCTTTCTTCCACCATTTCCTGTAAAACTTCAAGCCCTTTTTCCAGCTGGTTATCGGGCGCCTCATCTTCCAGGGATGGCTCCCCGCCGCTCAAGTCGTCGGCCTGGCCCTTTCCCGGATCTGCGTCTGCCTCCCTTTCTCCATTCTGTGCCTCTACCGCTCCTTTCCCGGTCCCTTCCTCCGGATCCGCCCCGTCTCTGTCCCCGGCATTTCCATCCGAAGCCTCCGCGCCTCTGTCTCCGGCCTTTTCATCTGAAGCCATTGCGGCATCCTTCCCTGCTGCGGCCTCCTGCTCTCCGGCCTCGCGCACCTCATAGGCGATCTCCACATCCGGTTCCAGACCGACACCATGAAGGTCAAAACCGCTGGGGCTGTAATAGTGGGCCGTGGTCAGCTTGACCGCGGACCCGTCCCCTAAGGGCAGGAGGGTCTGCACGATCCCCTTGCCAAAGGTGGTGGTGCCCACCAGCTTCGCCCGGTCATAGTCCCGCAGGGCTCCGGCAAATACCTCGGAGGCGCTGGCGGAATTACCGTCCACTAAGATCACCACCGGGATATCCACGCTGTGGCCGTCCTGGCAATAATAGCGCTCTCCCTGCTCATCCTTATCTGCCGTGGACACGATCAGAGCATGGCCCTTTTCGTCGGTATATTGAGGAAGATCGTCGGGGAGCATGTAGTCGATCATCGCCACAGCCGTATCCAGCACGCCGCCCGGGTTCCCCCGAAGGTCGATCAGAAGGCCCTTCATCCCCTGTTCCTCCAGATCCTCCACAGCAGCCGTGAACTGAGCGGTGGTCACATCATCGAACTGGCTCACGATGATATACCCAAACCGACCTTCCTTCATGGAATATTCTACTGTGGGCACCTCGATCTGCCGCCGGATGACATCTGTCTCCACATAGTCCTCCTCAGAGGGACGGTACATCTTTAAATGGACGCTGGTGCCCTCCTCGCCCTTCACATGCTGCTTGACCAGGATATCCAGATCCATATCGGCGGTCACTTCCACATCCCCCACCTGGTAAAAGATATCGCCGACCCGCAGCCCCGCTTCATCTGCCGGGGTCCCCTTAAAGACCTTGGCGATCGAGATCAGACCGGTCAGCATATTTTTCGAGACCATGGCCCCGATCCCGCAGTATTCTCCGGTGGTCTCCTCCATCAGATCCTTGAATTCGTCCTGGGTATAGTACACGGAATATGGGTCGCCCAGACCGGCCATCAGGCCTTTGTAGATGAACTCCTCCATATTTTTTCCGTCTTTTTCAAACAAAAAATAGCGCTGGATGATGGTCTGGATCCGCCTTGACTTGGCCTCCACCTGACCCCAATCCACTTCTCCCTCTTCTGCCCCTGCCGGACTCACGCTCTGGGCCTGTATCTGGTCTTGGATCACACTCCTGCCCACCAGGAAGATCCCTGCGGACATCCCTACGATCAACAGCCCCGCAAATGCGGTCACCAATGCGCCCACCAGGACGCCTTTCCAAAATCTGCTCCTGCTCTCCAATGCTTTTATCTCCTATCTGATGCTCTCTCTATCTGATGTCATCCTCTGTCCGCCATCTTTCGACGGTCATCCTTCTACGGACGGACATACAAGGATGGGTCAACATAGACCCCGCCGCTGCGGATGCCGAAATGCAGGTGAGGTCCTGTAGAATATCCGGTGGACCCTACCCCTCCGATCACCTGTCCCTTCTTGACCGTTTCCCCTGCCGAGACATCCAGCCTCGAACAGTGCATATACACCGTGGTGACCCCGCCGCCATGGCTGACGGTCACATAATTGCCGGCCGAATAGCTGTAGGTGGCGATCAGGACCACCCCGTCTGCCGCTGCCAGGATATCGCTACCGGTCCCGGCGCCGATATCGATCCCGTTATGCTGTGTGGATGCTCCCTCCATGGGCGAGCTCCTGCTGCCAAAGCCGGAGGTGATCCTGCTGCTGGAAGGACATGGCCATATAAAGTTAATATCCCCCAGATCGGCCTTAGTATACGATCCCTTGGATCCATCTGTCTCTTCTTTGCTCTCCTCCGTCTTTTCCTTGGCCTCCTGCTCCTTTTCCCGCTCCTCCTCGGCCCTCCTCCTGGCTTCCTCCTCGGCCCTCTTCCTGGCCTCCTCTTCTCGTCTCCTGGCCTCTTCCTCCTGCCTTAAGATCTCCGCTTCCAAGGCGGCGATCTCTGCCTCCTGGGCCTCGATGTCCTGCTGGTAAAGATCCACTTGGATCTGGGCCGATGCGATCTTCGTCTCGTAAGATGCCAGCTCCGCCTGCTTTGCCCCCAAGATCTGCTCCACCGACGCCTGCTTTGCCGCCGCGGCCTCCTGGAGCGCTAAAAGCTCCTGATGCTCCCAGGCAAGCTGTTCCTCCCGCTCTGCCCGCTCCTGCCGCACCGCCTCGTAAACCTCCAGCTGCTCCCGGTCGTAGGCGGCGATCTGCCGGATATACTCCGCCCGGTCCAAAAGCTCCGAGATGCTCCTGGCCTCGAAGAGCAGCTCGATAAAGCTGGCATCCCCCTTTTCGTACATATATTGGATCCGCAGCTTCATGGCCGCATACTGCCGCGCCTCCGTCTCCTTTGCCGCCGCCAGCTGCTCCTGGGTCTGGACGATCTCCTCCTCCAGGAGGAGCACCTGCCCGTTCAGCTGGTCCAGCTCCGTATTTAAAGCCGTCAGGTTCTGATCCAGCTCCCGCACATACGCCGCGGTATCCGCCTTCAGCCCCTCCAGGCTCTGGAGTGTCCGCTCGATCTTTTCCTTCTCCTCCTCCATCGCCGAGACCTGTTCCCTGGCATCCTCCACATCCTGCCTTGTGGCATACGCAGGAAAAGCAAGGAGGGCAGCGAAGCCAAAAACTGCCGCGATCGCCCGTTTCTGCTTCTTTTGGATCATCTGTGCCTCTCCTCCTTCCCATGTCCCGGTCATGTACATTTATCACAGACCGGATCCTTTGGCGGCGCTGCTGTCCACAGCCTCTCCATCCACAGCATCTTCTCATACCCGAAGATGCTTTCGTATCGCAAAAATGCTCCCCAGGAAACCGATCCCGCCCCCCAGTCCCAGAGCCACCGCCGTCATCACCGGCAGCAGCTCCTCCACCGGTACGGGCGCAAAAAAACCGGTCAGGAGCACATAGTCTGACAGGATATGATCGGCGGCTCTCGTATAGAGCTGATAGATCCCCGCCAGCGGGATCCCCGCGCCAACAAGCCCTAAAAGGATCCCTTCCACCAGAAAAGGCGCCCGGATAAAGCTGTTGGTCGCTCCGATCAGCCGCATGATCTGGTTTTCGTTTTTCCGAAAGGCCGCTGCCACAGAGATCGTATTGCCGATCAAAAAGACCGCCACTGCCAGCAGCACGGCGATGACCACGCCAGAGACCAGGCCGATCACCTGCTCGACGCTCTCCAAGCCCGCTGCCGCCAGGCTGGAATGGTTCACCTGCCGGACGCCCGCGACCTGATACAGGCGCTCCACCAGCTGCTCCTGCAGCTCCACATCCTTTAAAAAGATCTCCAGGGATGCCGATCCCGCCAGAGGATTATCCTCGGCAAAGCCCTCCGCCAGCTCCTCCCTTCCGGCAAAATATTCCGACCGGAAGTCCTCCCACGCTGCTTCGGCGGAGATGTAATGCAGCTGATCCACCTCTTCCCAGACCTCGACCTGGTCGGCGATCTGCAGGATATCCGCCTCTCCCAGGCCTTGATCGAAAAACACAGTGACGCCTACGATCGTCTCTATGGAACGGGCGAACTGCCGCACATTCTCGGTGACGGCAAAGAGCATGCAAAATAAAAAAATACACGCAGAGATCGTCGCGGCAGATGCCAGCGAATGGAGGAGATTTCTGCGTATATTGATCAGACCCTGTTTCAGGCAGTAAAAACATGTGTTTATCTTCATACTCTGTACCACTCTCTTATCATTCTGTCCCTAAATGTCCGTTCTGCTCATGTCTGCTCCCGCTGCCCGTATCCGCAGTCTGCCCGCAGGCCGCCAAAACAACCGCCTGGCCTGACCGCAGACTATCGCACGCCTGCCTGGCCGTCATCCATCCAGATAGTACATATCCTGGTCCCCGACCATCCGGCCCTTATCCAAGGTGATCACTCGCTTTCCCATGGACTCCACGATCTCCTGGCTATGGGTCACCACCAGCACCGTGGTCCCCCGCTGATTGATCTGCTCCAAAAGGTTCATGATCTCTGCCGCATGGAAGCTGTCCAGGTTCCCGGTAGGCTCATCCGCCAGCAGCACATCCGGCCGGTTGACCAAGGCCCTGGCGATCGCTACCCGCTGCTGCTCTCCGCCGGAAAGCTGACTGGGATAGGCTTTATATTTGGAGGATAGCCCCACCATCCGGAGCATGCGCGGGACCCGCTCCCGGATCTGCCGGCCGGAGGCCCCCACCGCCCGAAGGGCGATGGCTACGTTCTCGAACACATTCCGGTCCTTTAAAAGGCGGAAATCCTGAAAGACCACCCCCAAGGTCCTGCGGTATCTGGGGATATGCCGTCTCGGCATGCTCCCCAGATACACATCGCCCACCCAGATCTGTCCGGCGGTAGGTTCCTCCTCCTTCAGCAGCAGCTTTAAGAGCGTGCTCTTTCCGGAACCGCTCCGCCCCACGATGAACACGAATCCGCCGTCCTCCACCGTAAAAGTGATATCCTGCAGCGCCTTGTTCCCCGTGTCATAGGTCATGCTCACATCATCCAATCGGATCATATCAATATTCCAGGCTCTCCATGTACTTCATGTACTTGACTACCATCAGCGCGATCTTAAAGGTGATCGCATCCTCGAACACCCGCAGATCCAGACCGGTGCTCTTCTGCAGCTTGTCTAAGCGGTATACCAGCGTATTCCGGTGGATATAGAGCTGTCGGGAGGTCTCGGAGACATTTAAGCTGTTCTCGAAAAATTTGTTGATCGTAGCCAGGGTCTCGTCGTCAAAATCATCGGGGGTCTTGTTATCGAAGATCTCCTTGATGAACATCCGGCACAGAGGCAGGGGAAGCTGGTAGATCAGACGGCCGATCCCCAGATGGGCATAGGCCACCACGTTCTTCCCGCTGTAGAAGATCTTACCCACATCCAGCGCCATCTTTGCTTCCTTATAAGAACGGGATACCTCCTTGATCTCGTTCACGATCGTGCCGAACGCCACATGGACCTTGGTCATGGCTTCCGTGTTCAGCATATCCAAGATCGTGCTGGCGGTCTTCTCCAGACTCTCATAGGTCTCGTTGGGCTTCACTTCCTTTACCAGGATGATGTTCTTCTCATCCACAGCCGTGATGAAGTCCTTGGTCTTGCCGGCAAAAAGACTGCGCACGGTCTCTAAGGCGTTCACATCCTTCTCGTGCTGGGTCTCGATCAGGTAGACCACCCGCTTTACATTGGTCTCGATGTGGAGCTTCTTCGCCCGGTTGTAGATATCCACCAGGAGGAGATTGTCTAAGAGCAGGTTCTTGATGAAATTATCCTTATCGAACCGCTCCTTATAGGCTATCAGCAGGTTCTGCACCTGAAAGGCCGCCAGCTTTCCTACCATATATACATCGTCGCTGCCGCCCTTTGCCAGCAGGATATACTCAAGCTGATGTTCGTCAAAGACCTTGAAGAACTGATAGCCCTGGATGACCTGGCTGTCCGCAGGAGAGTCTACAAATGCCAGGATAGAGTTTTCATATTCTTCCGCATCATTAAAGGTAGTGGCCAGCACTTTACCCTCCGTGTCGCAGATGCACAGATCGATCCTGGTGATCCCTTTTAGGCCTTCGATAGTCGTCTGCAAGATTTGATTTGATATCATGTCGATCTCTCCTTTACCTTTAGATTGCCTGGCACAGCCCTATCAAGCACGCACCACGCGGAATCCGGACTTGTGACCATCGCTTCTTCCTATTATCTTAATGCATATACGCAAAAAAAGCAAGCGGGTATCGAAACCCGCCTGCTCCTTTTTAAGCTTTTTATCGTCTCAAACTTAGTTCAGCACTACGTTCTCGGTATCTTTGTCAAACACATGGATCTTTGTTAAGTCCATAGCCAGCTTCACAGTATCGCCAGGTCTGGCGGTGGTACGCGGATTTACACGCGCTGTGCAGCTGGTATCCTGGATATCGAAGTATAAGAACACTTCTGCGCCCAGCATCTCATATACGCGGATGGTGGTGGTCAGGACAGCCTTTGGATTCGCAGCTAACCAGGCCTCGTCATCATGCAGGTCTTCCGGACGGATACCCATGGTAACGGTCTTTCCGATATAGCCGGCAGCTTCCAGCTTCTTTGCCTTATCAGCCGGTAATGCGATGGTGTCATTGCCAAAGGTCAGGGTCACATCGGAACCGCTCTTAGCAACGGTAGCATCCACTAAGTTCATCTGCGGAGCGCCGATGAAGCCCGCAACGAACTTATTGCCTGGCTTATCGTACAGGTTCTGGGGAGAATCCACCTGCTGCACGATACCGTCCTTCATGACGACGATCCTGGTGCCCAGGGTCATCGCCTCGGTCTGGTCATGGGTAACGTAGATGATGGTGGAACCCAGTCTCTGATGCAGCTTGGAGATCTCGATCCTCATCTGGCCTCTCAGCTTTGCATCCAGGTTGGACAGCGGCTCATCCATCAGGAACACCTTGGGCTGACGAACGATGGCACGTCCCATAGCGACACGCTGTCTCTGGCCGCCGGATAATGCCTTCGGCTTACGGTCTAACAGATGGGATAAGTCAAGGATCCTGGCTGCCTCCTGGACCAGCTTGTCGATCTCATCCTTCGGGGTCTTGCGCAGCTTCAGACCAAATGCCATGTTATCATATACGGACATATGAGGATACAGCGCGTAGTTCTGGAAGACCATCGCGATGTCGCGATCCTTTGGCTCTACGTCATTGACCAGTCTGTCATCGATGTATAATTCACCGGAAGAGATATCCTCCAGGCCTGCGATCATGCGGAGAGTGGTGGACTTACCACATCCGGACGGTCCTACGAAGATAACAAATTCCTTATCTGCGATCTCAAGATTAAAATCCTTAACTGCCACGTATCCATTGGGGTACCTTTTCTCAACATGTCTTAATGATAAACTAGCCATTATGATTCCTCCTGCTTTTGAAAGATATGATCTTGTCTAACATCCGGGGACCGTCATTCTGTCCCACTCTCTGTGCCTGAGATGATGATACCGGAATTTTTGTTTTTTTACTATACAAGAAGTAGACAAAAAGATTTTTTCAATTTTGTTGGATCTGTATATCCAATTTGAAAAATATCCGATGTGTCAAATTTCAAACAATTTTCTTCTTTCCGGATCGTCAATATTGTTGTCATGTGACATTATATCGTCTCCGCCCAGATGTTTTTCGTGAAAATGCCTTGATAGCAGCGCTAAAATGCGCATTTCGTCCATTTTATGTGTATGCTCCTTGTATACAAAATAGTACTTTAATATTCAATAAATCCTTCTCCCAGGACTTCACGGACATCGCTGACGATCACAAATGCCCGCCCGTCAAAGCTCCTCACCAGCTCCTTTAACTGACTGATCTCCTTCTTGGACACCACACAGCAGAGCATCTGCCGCCCCTCGCCGGAATACATCCCGGTGGCGTCCAGACCAGTGACACCGCGGCTCATCTCCTCCATGATCGCCTCCGCGATGGTCTGATACCGGTCGGATATGATCAGCACCATCTTGGAGAATTTAAGGCCCTCCAGCAGTCCGTCAGAGACCCTGGCCAGCGCGTAGATCGCGATCAGCGCATAGAGAGCGGACCGGATCCCGAAGACTGCGGCGCCCGCTAAGACCACCAGCGCATCCAGCACCTGCATGATCTGGGCGATAGTGTAATGGGGCATCTTCTTCTGGATCAGGGCCGCCAGCATATCCGTGCCCCCTGTGGTGGACTGGGCCATGAACACCATCCCGGTCCCCACCCCGCTGATCAGCCCGCCGAACAGCGCGGTCAGCAAAAGGTCCTCCCCCGGGATCAGGCTGATCTCCGGTATGATGTACAGGGAAAGAGAGAGCGCCCCGGTCGCTACTATGGTCCGTTTGATGAACCCCCATCCCTTCATCTTTAAGGCGATCAAGAACAAGGGGATGTTCAGCGCCGTATTGGTACACCAGAGAGGGAGCCCCAGTTTTTCTTTCATGATGATGGCCACACCAGACACACCGCCAGTCACCAGGCCTGCCTGGTCATAGATGTTCTTGATCGCAAATCCCATGATAAAAGACCCCGCGATCATCAAAAGATAGTCCCGTGCCCTGGTCCGTTTTGTCATGACTGCCCCTATCGCTCCCTTCATGCTGTCCCCTCCGTATCTACATATGCTCCGCCGCAAGCAGAACAGGCAGCCTTAAAACTCCGGCCGCCTGCTTTTTGTTGCCATTATCCAATTTTACCCCAAAGAGCTTTTTCTATCCAGACACGCTGGTCCTTTCTGCTTTTTCATCTCTTCGGAGTCCCTTAGCCTTCCCCAGTCCCTTGTCATCGTTCGTTCTCCCGGTCTTTTTAGGCTTCTTTTCTGCCTTTGTCCACCCGGTCTTTTTAGGCCTCTTTTCTTCTTTTGTTTCCTCCGGGACAGTCTCCCGCTTGCTGATCCGTCCTTTTTCCAGACAGATCTTCCCTTCCTTCAAGAGACGGCCCACCGCCCGCTTAAACGCGTTCTTGCTCATATGGAACACCTCCCGGATCTGCTCCGGGCTGGCGCTGTCATCAAAGGGGAGCTGCCCCCCCTGCTCTTCTATACCCTTTAGGATCGTTTCCGCATCCGCGCTCATCTGGAGATAGGCTTTTTTTCTTGGGCTCAAGTCCAGCTTCCCGTCCTCCCGCACCTTGATCACGCGGCAGGTCACCTCATCCTCTTCCTTGAAGTCCCCAAACAGCTCTTTTTTCGGGATCAGCCCATAATATTTATAGTCTACCGCCACGAAAGCGCCCAGTATCTCGTTCATCTCATAGATCCGGCCCTTCACCTCATCGTCCTGATGATAGGGTGGCCGGTCGCTCATATAAGGATATACCTTCATCGTAGCCGCAAGACGCTTGCTCCTGTCCACATAGAGGGCTACCAGGCAAGTTTCCCCCACCTTTACCGGACGGCTCTGCTCCTTGAAGGGGAGCAGCACATCCTTCTCCAACCCCATATCCAGGAAAGCGCCGATCTTGGAGACATCCTTGACCTCCAGCACGCCGCACTCGCCTACCTGGAGCTTCGGCGTTCCCGTAGTGGCGATCAGCCTGTCCTCCGAATCTTTATAGATGAACACCTGGAGCTTATCTCCTATCTCCGTCCCCTCCGGGACCTGCTTTTTAGGAAGGAGCACACTGGTCTCGCTCTTGTCATCCTCTCCCAGATATACACCGAAAGCTTTCGTCCTGACGACCTCCAGCTCCTGTATTTTTCCCAATCGGATCATCTCTCCTGCCTCCCTTATCCGCTGCTCTCTGGCTGCCATGTATCTGCTCTCCTGACCGCAGGATGCATCGCACTCCAGGTCGCCGGATGGCCTGTTCCCACATCGGCCTTCCATCTCCGCCCTCCCGGCGGCCTGCCAGCTCTCTATCTCTTTTCTCCTTATAGCACATGAACGGAACTAGGCAAAAGCCATCCACACGATGGCATAGGTCCCACCTTGTCCATCCTGCAGCCCCACCGTGACCTGGTCCCCCTCCTGGCCGATCTTCGGACAGATCACATCTCCCAGGACGGCCGCCTTCTTATATCCTACGCGCAGCTCCCGGACCTTCTCCAACGGCCGGGACATCCCTCTCCCATCATCAAAGGCTGCCGCATGGTATCCGGCCACAGCTTCCCTTGCGATCTCTACATACTGTGCATTGTTCACATGGTGGTTCGTATCGATATGATGCGGTCTGACCGGGATCGGATCCCCTTCTCTATGGTCAGGCGGGAGAAGGAGCTTTTTCGGCGCCGGATCCATCAAGATCCTTTCTCCCGGCTCTCCATAAGGCCCCACATCCTCCGGTGTCACCCGACAGGGGAGCATGCTGTCCAGATCCAATAAAAACCAGGCAGAATCCGCTTCCACCAGCCGCTGCCCCAAAAAGTCCTCTATGACAAAGTTCCTGTATCCGTAGATCCCTTTATTTCCATATGGCCATGTCCCGATACGGATCCACTCCCCCAGCTCCGGGTAACGGTAGATAAGGATCCGCCAGGAAGAGAGCATCCATATCTTTCTCCTGCTCTCCAGATATTTGAGACCCACCCCACAGTCCTCCGACTGAAATGTACTGCAGTCCTGCAGATGGTCGATCACGCCGGTCAGTGTCAGACATCCATCTTCCCCCGTCTCACTATACCGTACCCGGCTATCGAAATGATACATGACGATACTCCCCTGCTCTTGCGATATCTCTGTCCTGGATAAACACAGAAAACCTGCCGCTGGCAGGTTTTCTGCTTATGAGGCGTGAAAAGCCTGCAAGTTCTGCAGGCTCCTTAGCTGGGCTACAAGGATTCGAACCTTGAAAATGACGGAGTCAGAGTCCGTTGCCTTACCATTTGGCGATAGCCCAATGTCTTTGTTGGCAGTCTTTTTTCTTGACTGCGAAAGTCATTATACTCGCTTTTTTTCGATCCGTCAAGTGTTTTTTCGGGTCAGCCTGTGAAAAGTAATGCCGGAGTTTCCTTTTGGCCGCTATCCACACCCACGCCAGATAGGATGCTTCTATCCCTATGCTGCAGGCCGTCCGCTCTCCGCTCCATGACCGTCTGCGCCTCCTCGCTATCTGCGGTGTACAAGACCAGCATATGGATATCCGGCCTTTTCCCCTCTCGCAGATAGCGGTCGATCACATCCATGATATAACGGCCATATCTGGCGAGAAAAGCGACTGCAAAGGACAAAAAAACAGGCCTCCTGCCTACCAGAAGACCTGTAAGACTGGGCTACAAGGATTCGAACCTTGAAATGACGGAGTCAGAGTCCGTTGCCT
>CAJUSS010000067.1 GCA_910588895.1 uncultured Lachnospiraceae bacterium | reverse complement strand
CGGCCAGATATGACAAAAAGAGGGCTTGCAGCCCTCCTCTGGATATGGTATATTGAAAACAAGGGAAAGCCAGAGAAGCGGCCTACCCCCTATGTAACATGCATCGGCATTAAAAATGCCTCAGCCGTCACTATTGCGAGTAGTGGCGGCTATTTTCTACCCCCGAAGATCGTATAGCACAATCCCACGAGGGCGACGATGAAGATACCGATCTGGATAAGATCCTGGTATGTAACATACATCAGCAAGCCCTCCTTTCTTTCGTCTGGAGGGTCGCCCCTCCGATAAAAGAGGGTAAGCCGCCTTTGCTCTCTGACTTTCCGTGTCTCGATCATAGCATGTTTCCCAGTGTCCGTCGATCGTTTTTTTCCTATCTATCCCATATCTCTCCCGCATCTCCTCCATTAGGCGCTCAGTAATACAGTGATATCGGAAAAGCGACCGATATGAGATATTTATCGAATGTCCAATTATGCCTATATCCCGACCCATCACAACGATCTGTTTTTAGTGTCGTTTACTTTGCAAGTGCTTATAGCGGTGTTATAGGATTGCCAACGGGCGATAATACAGTATATCGGGGGGATATGTTTTACAAGTGCAGCTGAGGGATTTGGGATGGTGGTCATGATATCATATCGGGCGATCCACTTAAAGCGATAGGATGATCTCAAGTTAGGGCCTTGGAAAAAAGTTTCGTCATAAAATAGGCACAGAAAGCAGACAGCACAAAAGGATATACAGAGAAATGGGGAAAATGGAAAAAAGGAAAAGAACGGGGCCGTTGCAAAATAAATGAGTAATCATCTATGGAGCAACGGCTCTATTTTTTCCCAAAAACAGAAAACGGACTCCGAAGAATCCGCAATCCATGGTATAATAAAATTATGTCCAGTAATTTAAAATACCGTAAAAATTATACCGAATTCGGCGAACCTTATCAACTGGTTTTGCCATTAAATTTGGAAGGTCTGATCCCTGATGATGAGTCTGTCCGACTGCTCAGCCATGAATTGGAGGAACTTGATTACCACTTGCTGTACCAGGCTTACTCTGCCAAAGGCAGAAATCCTGCGGTGGACCCTAAGACCATGTTCAAGATCCTGACCTATGCATACTCCCAAAACATTTATTCATCCAGAAAAATCGAAGCGGCCTGCAGACGGGATATCAACTTTATGTGGCTCCTGGCCGGACAGAAGGCTCCTGACCACAGCACCATTGCAAGGTTTCGCACAGGGTTCCTTTCTGCTGCCTGCGAAGACCTCTTTTACCAGATGGTCCGTCGTCTGGGAAATACAGGGGAGTTATCAAAAGAAACCGTATTCATTGATGGGACCAGGCTGGAAGCAGCCGCCAATAAATATACGTTTGTATGGAAAGATCCGTCGGAAAATGGGAAGAAAAGATGTTCCTGAACATCCAGGAGGCGGTCGGACTGCTGGATCAGGAGTATTTGCAGTCTTTCCTTGTAGCAGAAGGAAGCAGAACACAGGACCTTCAGAAAATCTGCCGTTTTCTGGAGCGTCAGACCGTCTATGACTGGCATACAGCCAGCTTCCAGGGAAGGAATAATTACAGCAAGACAGACCCGGACGCCACATTTATGCATATGAAAGACGACCACATGAGAAATGTGCAGTTGAAGCCGGGATATAACGTACAAATCGGTGTAGACAGTGAATATATTGTTTCAGCAGATATTTTTCAGGACAGGAATGATGTGTGGACACTGGTTCCCTTTTTGAAAACAATGGAAGAGAAACTTAAGTTTCGTTATCCAAGTGTGACTGCGGATCCGGGTTATGAAAGTGAGGAAGGCTATACCTATCTGCGGGAACAGAAGCAAAAACCATACATAAAGCCACAGACCTATGAAAAATGGAAAAAGCGCAGTTTCAAGCAGGACATCAGCAAGCGGGAAAACATGGGATATGATGAGGCAACAGATACGTATACCTGCCATGCGAAAAAAAGCTAAAGCCGCTTTTCGTAAAAAACAGAAAAGTAAGAGTGGATATGGATCGGAAGTAACGGTCTATGAACGTGAAAACTGTACAGGCTGTTCGCACAAAGAAAAATGCACCCGTGCCAAGGGAAACAAACGTCTGTACATCTCGAAAAGTTTTTTGGAGAAGTGGCAGGAATCTTATGAGAATATCTTGAGTGAAAAGGGAATCTTATATCGGATGAACCGTTCGATCCAAGTAGAAGGGGCATTTGGAGTCCTGAAAAATGACTATGAATTCCAAAGATTTCTGCTACGTGGGAAAACGAAAGTAAAACTGGAGATACTTTTACTATGTATGGGATATAATCTCAATAAGCTGCACGCAAAAATACAGGGCCAGCGTACAGTAAGTCATCTGTTCCCAATAAAAGAAAGTGCATAACAGGCCATAAAATCAGTAGCTTTATTAAAGTCCGCAAAAAATCCGGAAAGAATTAACAAACGAAAAGATCCTTTCTGGATTTTTATGTCTAGAGAGAGGGGAGCGCTCAATCGTCTAATTTGATGATTTTGCGACACCCTCATTCGCATGACCCACATAAAAAGGACCATGTCCTGCATAAGATGAAAAGATGAAAAAAGGATGTCTGCAGGCTATGGCTTGAGGAAAGGATGTGTGATGAGAGGCTGGAAAAGCTCGTTCTGCGCGGGAGTTGCCACCGCGTTTTGCCTGGCGGCTTTTGGGACAGGTGCAGTGGGATGGTCAGCAGGGGACAGGATAGGCGCCGGCGCAGGGATAGAGGTAGGGGCCGCGATGGCCAAAAGTACAGGGACAAGAGGGGACCGACAGGAAAGTATGGAGGCCCAAGAGCAGCAAAAGGGACCGAAAGCGGGGACAGAGATCAAAACGGTCGCTCTCACCTTCGATGACGGCCCCCACGAGGAATGGACCCCGGCGCTTTTGGATGGCTTAAAGGAAAGAGGAGTGAAGGTCACCTTTTTTTTGATGGGCCAAAACATCCCGGGAAAAGAGGCGATCGTGGAACGGATGGCTGAAGAAGGGCATCTGATCGGAAACCACAGTTACCAGCACATCCAGCTCACCAGAGCCGGGACGGAGGAGGTTTGTCAGGCGATCGAAAGGACCGGCGAGATGATCCGGGGCCTGACCGGGGTAAAGCCCCAATATGTAAGGCCGCCCTACGGGGATTGGAACGAAGAGCTGGAATGCCAGACAGGCCTCACCACAGTCCTTTGGGATGTGGACAGCCTGGACTGGAAATACCGGGACCAAAGCCGGGTGGTGGAAAAAGTGTGCCGGGAGGTGGCGGATGGAGATATCATCTTGATGCACGACATCTTTCAGACCTCTAAGGACGCGGCGCTGGATATCGTGGACCGGCTCCAGGCGGACGGATGGCAGTTTGTGACGGTGGATGAACTTCAAGTCGATTAGGAGTGAAGGTTACTATCCACAGAGGACCAGCGGCCAAAGATACTAGCCTTTTTTGCGACATTATGCTATAGTTAAGGAAAATAGGATATCATAAGTGATGATAAAGTGCGTTAGGCATGAAAGGACAAAGAGGAGGATGTGGAAAATGAAAGATACGGCTTTAGTGATCATGGCGGCCGGGCTGGGCAGTCGGTTCGGCGGCGGGATCAAACAGCTGGCACCGGTTGGCCCAAATGGGGAGATCATCATGGATTATTCGATCCATGATGCGCTGGAGGCCGGGTTCGATAAGATCGTGTTCATCATCCGCAGGGATCTGGAGAAGGATTTCAGGGAGATCATCGGGAACCGGATCGAAAAGCTGGCGGATGTGGAATATGCATACCAGGAGCTGACCGATCTCCCGAAGGGTTTTTCGGTGCCTGCGAAAAGGACCAAGCCCTGGGGCACGGGACAGGCGGTCCTGACCGTGAAGGGGCTTGTAAAGGATCCTTTCCTGGTGATCAATGCAGACGACTATTACGGAAAAGAGGCCTTTCGGAAGATCCATACCTATATGGTCCGGGAGATGGACTGTGACAGAGCGGTCTATGACATGTGCATGGCCGGGTTCGTACTGGCGAACACCTTGAGTGAGAACGGCACCGTGACCCGGGGAGCCTGTCAGGTCAATGCAGACGGCACCTTAAAGCAGGTGCGGGAGACCTTTGCCATCCAGATGCAGCCGGATGGCCTATATGGAAAAGATGAGCATGGAGAGACTGTGATCCTGCAGCCGGGGCAGCTGGTGTCTATGAACATGTGGGGATTTCCTCCGTCTTTTCTGGAGGAGCTGGAGGAGCTGTTCCCCAAGTTTTTAGAGAACATCCCGGAGGGGGATATTAAGGCGGAATTTTTGCTGCCGCAGGTGGTGGACCGCCTGGTACAGGCAGGGAAAGCTGCCGTAAAGGTGCTGGACACCCAGGATAAATGGTTTGGCGTGACCTACCAGGAGGATAAAGAAGCGGTGGTGGCATCGATCCGAAAGCTGATCGCAGATGGCCTTTATAAGGAAAAACTGTTTTCTTAAAAGAGGCGGGCCAGGTGCTGCCGGTTTGACATGATAAAGAAGATGAGGAGCCCCCGGTCATCAAGATGACCGGGGGTGATTATGAAAAATCTATGTACGATCTGTCTGGTTAAAGGAAAGTTTTTATGAACTTTCTGTATATAAAGTATAAAGAAAGAGTATGAATAAAATATGAACGAGATGTAAATAGATCGTGAAAACATGGGAACTTTACTTTCGATATTGTATGTTGTTTGTGAAATATGCTATAATGACCCCGAAAGCAGAGCGCAGATAAACTTTAGATGGAGGGAGAGAAAGCAGTGGAGATGATGCGAAAGACATTGGTAGTAGGACATAAGAATCCGGATACGGACTCGATCTGCTCCGCTATCTGCTACGCAAACTTAAAAAGGAAGCTGACAGGCGGCATATTTGAACCTGCCAGGGCTGGGCAGGTGAATCCGGAGACCCAGTTCGTCCTGGAGCATTTTGGAGTAGAAGCGCCCAGGCTTTTAAATACGGTCCGCACCCAGGTGAAGGATATCGAGATCGGGGTGACCGAAGGTGTAAAGAAGGACATCTCGCTGAAAAATGCCTGGAACCTGATGCAGAAGGCGAATGTGGTCACCTTGGCCACCGTGACGGATAACGGTCTTTTAGAAGGATTGATCACAGTAGGCGATATCACTAAATCCTATATGAACGTATTGGACAGCAGCATCCTTTCCAAGGCATCCACCCAGTATTCCAATATCGTGGAGACCCTGGAGGGCGATATGGTGGTGGGCGATGAGGAGGACTTTTTCAGCAGAGGCAAGGTGCTGGTGGCGGCGGCCAACCCGGACATGATGGAATTTTACATCGAGCCTCACGATCTGGTGATCTTAGGGAACCGATATGAATCCCAGCTTTGCGCGATCGAGATGGAAGCCAGCTGCATCATCGTCTGTGAGGGCGCAGGGGCATCCAGGACGATCCAGAAGCTGGCCCAGGAGAAAGGGTGCAATGTGATCGCCACCCCTTATGATACATACACAGCGGCTCGTCTGATCAACCAGAGCATGCCGATCAGTTATTTTATGAAGACCGATCATCTGGTGACCTTTAGCGACGAGGATTACATCGATGATATCCGGGAAGTGATGACCAGCAAGCGGCATCGGGATTTCCCGATCGTAGATAAGAACGGACACTATAAAGGGATGATCTCCCGCCGGCATCTGCTGGGTTCCAGAGGAAAGCCGGTGATCTTAGTGGACCATAACGAGAAGGAGCAGGCAGTGGACGGGATCGAGAGCGCCGACTTACAGGAGATCATCGACCATCATAAGTTGGGAGCGGTGGAGACGATCGCCCCGGTCTATTTCAGGAACCAGCCGGTGGGCTGCACGGCCACCATCGTTTATCAGATGTACCAGGAGACGGGGACAAAGATCGAGCCGAAGATCGCAGGCCTGTTATGCAGCGCGATCCTCTCGGATACATTGTTGTTCCGCTCCCCCACCTGTACGGCGGTGGATAAGGCGGCAGCCATGGATCTGGCCGGTATCGCAGGGATCGAGATGGAGGAGTATGCCGGAGAGATGTTCGCGGCAGGCAGCGACTTAAAGGGGAAGAGCGATAAAGAGATCTTCTACCAGGACTTTAAACGGTTCGAGGCCGGAAAGGTGAAATTCGGCGTGGGACAGATCAGCTCGGTCAATGCAGAAGAGCTGGCCGATCTGGAGGTGAGGCTCATCCCGGTCCTAAAGCAGGCCAGGCAGGAGCACGGCACCGATATGATGTTCTTCATGCTGACCAATATCCTGACCGAATCGACCCAGCTCCTCTGTGAGGGACCGGGAGCGGAGCAGCTGATCATCAAAGCCTTCCATCTGGAGGGAGAGGATGCCAATATCCAGGTCAAGAGTCCGGTGATCAGCCTGCCAGGAGTCGTGTCCAGGAAAAAGCAGCTTGTGCCGGTGATCATGATCGCCGAAGGGTGATATGCCGGATGGGGCAGAGGACAGACGGAGAGGAAGATGGCGGTGGAGCGAAAGGGGAAAACGAGGATAGCAGGTGGCGTAAAAGACCGAGGCGGTCAGAAAAGAAAGTCCGGGAGCGCGGGCCGGGAGGGAAAGTCCGGGCGCATGCATCAGGAGAGCAGGGTTGGGGATATGCGTCGAGAGAGGAAGGCAGAGAGAGGATATCAGGAAAAGATGCCATGGGCGGCACGCGGCAAAAAAGAACGTGCGGAGAAAGAACTCTGGCCGCCTGGAAATCTGCTGTATCCGCTGCCTGTGGTGCTGGTGAGCTGTCAGCGTCCCGGCGGACAGCCGAACATCATCACCGTGGCCTGGGCGGGGACCGTGTGTTCCTCGCCGGCTATGGTGTCCATATCCGTGCGGAAGGAGCGGTATTCCTATGGGATCCTCAAGGAGACCAGAGAGTTCGTGGTGAACCTGGTGACAGAAGACCTGGTCTTTGCTGCCGATCACTGCGGAGTGAAGTCCGGCCAGGACGAGGATAAATACAAGGAGCTGGGATTGACCCCGCAGCCTTCCAGGAAGATCGCAGCGCCAGGGATCGAAGAGAGTCCGGTGAACATCGAATGTAAGGTGGAGCGGATCCTCCGGCTGGGGAGCCACGATATGTTCATCGCCCAGGTGCTGGGTGTGACTGTAGACCGGCGCTATATGGATACTGCCGGAAAGTTCCATCTAAATGATACGGGCCTGGTGGCCTATTCACATGGAGAGTATCTCGCTCTTGGGGAAAGATTGGGGAAGTTTGGATATTCAGTGCAAAAAAACGGAAAAGGGAGAGGTTGAGCCCATGAAAGAAAATATCACATTGATCGGCATGCCTGCATCAGGAAAGAGTACCATCGGCGTGCTCCTGGCAAAGCGGTTAGGCTATTCTTTTATCGATGTGGACATCCTGATCCAGGAACAGGAGAAGAAGCTGTTAAAGGAGATCATCGCGGAAAGGGGGCTGGAGGGCTTTTTAGAGCTGGAGGAACGGGTCAACGCCAGCTTAAAGGCGACGAACGCCGTGATCGCGCCTGGCGGATCTGTTGTCTACGGGAAGGAGGCTATGGAGCATCTAAAGCAGATCAGCGAGGTGGTCTATCTAAAGCTGAGCTATGAAGAGGTGGCGCGGCGCGTGGGAGACATGGTGGACCGGGGCGTGGCCTTAAAGCCCGGCTACAGCCTGAAGGATCTGTATGCGGAGAGGGTGCCTCTTTACGAGCGTTATGCCGATATCACAGTGGACGAGATGGAGGATGCCTGGCTGGGAGAAACGGTGGACCGGCTGCGGACCATGATCGAGGAAGAGTGGAAAAAGGCGGAGAGTGAGGAAGGACAGCTTTTGGAGCTCTTGCACATGGAGGGAGAAGGGAGACGGTAAAAAGCGCTGCCTTATCCTTTGGCGGCCGCTGCCTGCCGCTCTGATGGGATAAAAGAGGCAAAAAAGGGTCTGACGGCACAGGGCAGACAGAAAATGGACCGAGCGGCAGATCGGAAGATCGATGGCTGGAACAAAAAGAGGCGTTGCGGGATGCACGCCTCTTTTTGTTCTGTATACGGAATGGGCAGGCGCTCATAGCGTTACAGCATGTTTATGTATTGGAGCAGCTGGTCAGCCATACCCATGCTGCTGTAGAGTATGAGCGCGATGATGGCCAAGGCTATCAGGAAGAAGACCAGCTTGTAGACCAGGTAAGCCCTGGCGAAGTCTTTTCGCTGGTCCTTTTTGGTCAGTGCCAGGATCAGCAGGTAGATCCAGCCGATGATCGGGATGTTCATGATCATGAAGGTGTTGAACCAGCACTGGATAGGGGAGCGCCGGATGTAGCCGGGGCCGGCCACTGTGGAGTAGACCTCCAGCTGCCGCCAGGAGGGCTTCTTCTCTTTGCCGGCCTTCGCTTTCTTAGAGGTGTCAGGGAAATGGTCCCGGACCTCTTTCCCTTTCTCCGCCTCCCTGGGGGTCTCCTGCCGTTCCCAGGAACGGAGGGGCTTGGGGGGCTGGGGTTCCGGGTGGCTTTTTACAGGAGCCGGGACCGTTTTCTGCAGCTTGGTGGTGCTGGTCCGGTTTCCCTGGATGATCTCCAGTCCATCATTCTTTTTTAGTTCGTTCATCAGTTATCACCTCCCGGTACTTGGGGAATGACATTAGTCTGTCCGGATGAGGCGCCGCCATTGTTGAAGGCGCCTGGTCCGGCGGAATAGTCCGGCTTTGTGGAGGGACTGCTCCCGCCGGAGGTCCCGGTGCCAGGGAAGGCGCCTGGTCCGGCAGAATAATCCGGTCTGGTCTCAGGCTGGGTATCTGCCGGCTGGGCCGCAGCCTCTATCGCCTCCGCGGCGGCTTGGGCGGCTGCCTGCTGCATGGCAGCTTCTGCTGCTGCCGCTGCCCGGAGCCTGGCGGCTTCTACCGCCGCCCGCTGTTCGGCATAAGCTTGGATCTCTGCGTGCATGGCAGATAAACGGGGCTGGAAACGTTCATATTGCCGTTCGATCCGTTCCAGATACTGGGTCCGCTCAGTGCTCTCGTCCAGCATGCTGATCTGGGCGATCATGGACCGATAGGTCTCCTGTACCCAGTAGCCGTCCTCGGCTGTATTGATGCTCCTGGCCTCAAATGCGCCTACATTGGTCTTTAATTCAGCTAAGATCTTTGACTGCTCGTTTTCGTGCTGGGTCTGGACTGCCCGCAGTTCAGCGGAGGTACTGAAATAATCGGTCATACCGTTGGCCGGATCGGTCTGCTGGACCACCGTCACCGGGACCGCCCAATCCCAGGGCTCTAAGTCGGTATGGATCTGATCCATCACCTTTTTCCAGATCCGTCCTGCATAGGTACTGCCGAATATGCCCGGCATCGCCCGGGGGATATCATAGCCTACCCAGATCGCGGTGGTGTAGTAGCGGGTATAACCGCAGAACCAGGTGTCCTTATTGCTGTTGGTGGTCCCGGTCTTACCGGCACAGGGCATCCCGTTCGCAAGCCCTAAGCCCCGGCCTGTGCCGTAGGGGGAGGTCATGGTCCCCTTTAAGATGTCGGTGATCATAAAGGCGGTATCCTCCAGATAGACCTGCTTGGCGGAGGGCGTCCAGTTCTTGGTCAGCTCTCCGTCATGCTCATGGACGATCTTCACGATGCAGGTCCGGTCATTGTACACACCGTTGTTGGCCAGGGTGCTGTAGCCTTTGGCCATGTCCACTACACGAGTGCCGTTGGTAAAGCCGCCGATGCTGAGAGCCGGGATCCCTTTATCCACATAGCTGATCCGGTGGAATTCCATCTGGCCCAGATAGTTTAAGCCGGTCTGGATCCCGATGTCCTCCAGCACCTGCCAGGCTACCGTGTTCAAGCTGCGGTTCAAGGCTTCGCGGATGGTCACGGGGCCGTGATAGCTGCCGCCGCTGTTGGAAGGTCCATCCTCCCACTTATGGTCGTCCACGATCCTGGTCGGATAATAATCTCCGGTGTCAAAGGCGGGGGCGTAGTCCAGCAGAGGCTTGATGGTGCTGCCCGGCTGACGGGCGCTCAAGTAGGCGCGGTTGAACTTGTCATCGGTACCCCGGCCGCCCACGATGGCTACCACATAATTGCTCTGGTTGTCCACGATGACCCCGGCGCCCTGGAGCGCATATTTGCCGTTATCCTGGAGCTCCGTGTAGGAGGAGAGCCCTAAGTCGATCCCCTCCTGGAGTTGCTGCTGTAAGTTATTGTCCAGAGAAGTATAGATCTGATAGCCGCCGGCCCGGATGCTGTCGGTCTTTTCGCCGTAGGCAGCTTCATAGCGCGCGGTGTAGGCATCATAGTCATCCTTGCTCTCGAACAGATACTGGAACTCAAAGCCGTCGATCTTCATCAGCTCGATCGCGGCGCAATGGATAGCGTAGCTGGTCTGGTAGCTCTCATCCGTACCCTCCATGGTCTCCTGGACGATGCTCAAGGGGATCTCGATGTACCGCTCGTATTCCTCCTTGTCGATGAAGCCCACTTCATACATGCTCTTTAACACGTCGTTCCGCTTGATGAAGGCGGTGCCCGGATGGTTCACCGGATCATAGGCAGAGGGGCTGTTGCTGATACCTACCAGGACGGCCGCCTCGTAAGGCTCCAGCTCTGCGGCTGTCTTGCCGAAATAGTAGCGGCTGGCCGCCTGGACCCCATAGCAGTTATGGCCGTAGAAGTTGGTATTGCAGTAAAATTCCATGATGTCTGCTTTGGAATATTCCTTCTCCACCTCCGGGGCCAATAAGATCTCCACCACCTTCCGGGTGAAGGTCTGTTCCTGGGTCAGATATGTATTCTTGATCACCTGCTGGGTGATCGTGCTGCCTCCCTGGGTGATCCTCCCTCTGTGCTTTACCAGAGCCAGGGCGGCCCGGGTGGTGGCGATCCAGTCCACACCGGTGTGGGTCTTGAAACGCTTGTCCTCCTGGGCGATGTAGGCGTTCTGGATGTTCATGCTGATATCGCTGATATCCACATACTCATAATGGCCGGCATTGATCAGGCCGATCTGCTGCCCATCCTTATCATAGATGATGGTGTCGGACAGCATGCTGAAATCCGATCGGTCCATGGATGCCAATTTATCATATGCGACCTCCCGGCAATGATCCAGCTCCGGCTTTACCTTGATGAAGATGAACACCGCAGAACAGATCCCTACGATACAGCCAATGGTCAGGACGGCTAAGAGGGCATGAAAAAGCCAGCCCATGATCCCGAGGCAGCTAAAGCATAGGGTCAGGATGCTCCTCCATATCTTGTACAAGACTGAACCAAATTTTTTCATAAATTTTGTCCTTTCTTTTTTCAGTCCTTTTATTATAACCTATCAGAACCGAAAAGCATATAGGTAAAGTGGGAGAAAAAGTGATAAAATGTTGGAAAAATTGCATGAAGTGGTGTCGGATGACGCGATCTTAGCGCGGATCGGGGGGGATATCGGAGGGCATGACGCCTATCCGGCAGCAGATATCGATAGGGATCGGATGAGGGCCGCGGCGTCAAAATAGGCCGCGAAAAGCGATGCAGATCAAAACATCACCTTGCGCAAAACCGGAAAAATGGGTATAATGACCGAGGTCGCTGCTTTTGGCAGCTTTTTTTGAGAACGATATCGAGACGGAGAGGAAAGATGAGAGGAGACTTGATACGTGCGGCAGTCATCTCGGATACCCACGGTCTGCTCAGGCCGGAGGTGGAGAAGGTGATATCCACCTGTGATGTGGTCATCCATGGGGGTGACTTTTCGGATCAGATGCTGTACCATAGATTGAACACAAGGCAGCCCCTGTACGCGGTCAGGGGGAACAATGACAACGGTTGGGCGAAGGGCCTGCCGCTCGTCCGGCGTTTCTCGCTGGCAGGCGTGCGGTTCATCATGGCGCATGACCGGGCGGATATCCCCCGGGACTTGAAGGAGGAGCAGGTGGTGCTCTTTGGGCATTCCCATAAATACTATCAGCAGATAGAGGGGGGACGGCTGTGGCTGAACCCGGGGAGCTGTGGGTACAAGCGGTTCACCCTGCCGCTGTCCATGGCGGTCATGACCCTGCGGGACGGGGAGCATCAGGTGGAGCCTATATGGCTGGATGAGGAATATGGGAAGAGCCGGGAGGATGCGGAGAGGAAAGCCGTAGAGGACGAGGGGGAAAGGGACCGGCTCTTTTTGATCGCGAAGATCATGCGCTTTATGAAGAAGGGCGCGAAGATCAGCTGGGTGGCGGATAACCTGGAGGTGGAGCCGGCCTTTGTGGGGCTGGTCTACCAGATCGTGGCGGCGTGTCCGGGGGCAGATGCCCGTTTGATCTTGGAGGCATTGGTAGGCGGGAGGACAGCGGGGGGATGAAAGGGCTGATCTCATTTTTTTCATTGTATCTGCAGGAGGAGTACTGGTCTGACGGATCTGTATGGCTCATGCTGCTGCTGCTCTATGGGAATGTCATCTTTTACCTGATCGATCTTTATGCGCTGACCAAACGGAGATCAAAGGCGGAGACGGCGGCCATGCTGGCTATCCCGGGCGTGGTTTCCATGATGGGAGCCTCCCTGGCGGCCTTGTTCGTCCATGTGCCGGAGATGGGGGATCTGGAAGTGTTTTTGATAGCCCTTGACAGTCTGGAGCTTTGTGCCAGCTTGTTTCTGATCGCCGCGGCTTATGTGCTGTTCTGGGCGGTCTGCTTTGCTTTACAGAGAAGACGGAAGAAAAAGGAAGTGGTCCGCTGGATGCTTTCCTGCGTTTTGGATGCCGGCTTTGTCCTGATGATCGGCATCTCCTTCGTATACCGTATAGCGGCCGGGACAAGTCTCTTTTGGAGCGTGCCGGAATGGGTTCTGTGGCTGTATCTGTATGCGGTCTATTTCCTGTGCTGCAAGGTCCTGCTCTTTGCCTTGTTCCTGGTGGTCCAGCTTTATTCCATACGACTGGTGTGCTTCCGGTGGAGGGAGGGGATCAGCCCGTCCTTTTTCCTGTTCTGCTATTATGTGTTCTTTCAGAATGCGATCCTGAGAAATATCGCCGCGTTCGAGCTGGGTATCCTGATCCCATTGACGTTTGCAGTCCACGGGGAGGGCTGGACAGAGAAGATGATCGCCGTTATGGGTTTTCTGTATCTGTGCGGGATCTTCACGGCTCTTTTCAGTCTGATGCCGGTGATGGAGTCCCTGGACCAGTTCCGGCGCTGGGGCGATCCGCGGCAGCTTAAGGAGCGGTTCTGCCGGGAGTATTTTATAGAAGGACCTGTGTGGGAGAATGAGTCCTATACTATAACCAGGGATTTTCTGGTGGATCGCCAGCGCCCGGCGGCCTTCTATTACTGGAGGGATCTAAAGTGTGTGGAGGGCTGGCGTCTGGAGGAGAAATGCCAAAAGGGCATCCTTGCAGATCTGTGGGCCCATAGAGATGGCGGGAGAAAAACGCTGGAAAAGGGCGGCAGGAGGATCCGGAGGATCAGCTTCTACAACGGGAGATGCTTTCAGGTGACCGAGGGGGAGAGGGAGGGATCCGCTTTTGTCTTTGAGTACGCCAGAAAGTGGGAAGGGGTCAATGAAGAGGCGGCCAGGCGGGCAGCCCAGGGAAGATCCCGGACCATGGGCCGCTATCAGATCCTGATCTGGCGGCTGGCTATCGCGATGGCATTTCTTCTGATGCTGATGGCGTATGGAAGACCGTGAATGAAAGACTGTGGATGGGATGTAAAAAAGAAGAGGAGAAGGGGCTGTTGTTTTCCAACAGCCCCTTTTTGTATCAAGCTACCTGATCTAAAAGCTGCCCCTTTACTGCCGGATCGGGAGCGGCCTCTCTGGAGGTCCTGAAGGTGGTGCGGGTGGTGCCGCCGGACATGTAGACCCTGCCGCACTCGGGGCAGATGGAGGTCTGGTAGGTGACGGACTGAGACAGGATCTCGGTGTCCTCATCGCTGGCGGCATCTGCCTTGGCATGGGCCACATGCTCCATCTCGTGCGAGCGGATGGCATAGGCGGCCCGCTCCGGATCTAAGTGGGTAGGGGTCTTAAAGGAAACGCAGGGGTCATTGGATCCGTCCTGGTATTTCCGGTTTTTACAAGTCTGGCATTCATAGCTGTCTGTGTCAGGCTGGCCGGGCACTCTGCGGCTGGGATCGGCCGTGGCCTGACCGATCGCGGGCGCTGTGCCAGTCATGGCCGGACTGCCCATAGGTGCGGGCGCTATGGCCCCCGCCGTGCCCTGCGTACCTGTAAAAGCAGCGCCCATCCCCTGCATCCTTGCTGGGGACTGGGTAAAGTAGTAGGATAACGGATCAAAGCCGGATAATGAAGATCGGATGATAAGATCGCCTCCTTGCTCATCTAAATGTTATTGCCGCTATTTTAACATGATCGGATGGGAAAAACAAGTATTTCTATTTGACAGACCCTTGCCGGAAGGGTTACACTAGGGATAGTCCGAGGTATCCGGAGGGCTACCTGTACGACCATCATAGAAAGGATGAGCGGAACGGCCCAACTATAGATGGGCAGCTTATCGGATGATAAGGAGGATATAACGTGAAAAAGAGTGCGAAAGCCCTGCTCCTTGCAGGCTTCATGGCGATGACAGCGAGCACGACGGCTTGGGCTGCTGGATGGCAGAAGGACGGAGCAGGATGGCATTACCAGAGAGAGGACGGAAGTTTTTTAAAGGACGGCTGGAAATGGGTGGATGGAAAGTGCTACTACTTTACGGCGCAGGGCATTTGCCTGACCGATACGACGACCCCGGATGGCTACACGGTAGATAAGGACGGGGCCTGGGTAGTGAACGGCGTGGTGCAGACCCAGGGGACGGCAGGACAGGCACAGAGCGCGCAGAGGACCGGACAGACAGCCGGTGTGGGCGTGGAGAACTTAGTGGTAGGCACCCAGGATTCGGGCATGCCTTTTGCGGTCAGCGGTCTGGTCTTTACCACACCGGCAGGCTTTGGCAAGGAGGCCAGCTCCACAGGAGAACGCTTGTATTTCTACAATGCGGCCAGGACGGGTGCGATCGTGGTCCGGTCGGAGGCGCTGCCTGCGGCGGCACAGAACGCGGCCTATGTGGATGCCCACAGTGAAGCGATCTTAGACGGGGCCATGGCACAGATCGGGACACCTACTGCCAAGCTGGCGAAGCCATTTCCCTCCGGTACCTGGTATTTTTATCAGTACGATAAAGCGCAGCTGGGGCTGGACGGCTTATCCTACCTATACGCCAGGATAAACGGCGGCAGGCTGCAGATGATCGCATTCACAGGTGATATGAACGGGAGCAGCCCGGACCAGATCATGACGGACTGTGTGCGGTAGCTTGATATTATATCGATCGAGAGGGACGGAGAGCAGGAAAGACAAAGAAAAGATAGGGTAGGATACGGCCAAAAGGCTGTCAGGACATACAAAAGCCTGGCAGCTTTTTGTCTTCCCAAATGGATGAAATGCTTTTTTAACGCACGTTATGCTATACTTTTTTCATGATCGATCAGTTAAGATGGTCATTTGTTAGATGTGTGAGCATAGAGAGGCTGCAGAGGCCTGTCCATAAATAGGGAAGGAGGAGGTCAGATCCCAGGATCTGCTCAAACATAGAGATGAATAAAAAAGAGACTTTTGTCGTGCATATCATAGATCAGGAAAACTCCACCTGGCAGGGGCGGGTCACCTGGCTGGAGGAGAAGGAGACCAGGCCTTTTCGGAGCCTGTTAGAGCTCATCAAGCTGATGGACACGGTGGTCCACGCGGAAGAGCCCGGACCGGTCTTGGCTGGGGAGGAATGTTATGTCCCGTTGGCTGTCTCGTCCGAATGAACGTGGGACCAAGCTGGAGCCAAGGTTTTTTTGCTAAGCCAGCCCGTCCGCCAAAGACTTTGCATCCGGAATGCAGCAAAGAGATCCTATAGCTGTAAACGATCCTGATGATATACGATGCGGAAGGAAAGCCCTTATGTGACGCTAAGGGCGGTCCGATCACAAGAAGGCTTGCTGGCGATGATAGCAAACTCCACTGTAGCCCCAAACCCATTTAGCATCGCAGATGGCCCGGCCCCGTCAGCTATGCTTTTGGAGGAGCCAAATAAAGAGGAGGATCGAATGTCCTCCTTATTCGTGCTGTTTGCGGCGATCGCGCTTTCTGCATGCGGCAAGGGGAGAGGGGGATGGCTTATCGGGTCCGCATCGATGATCCACATAGAAAACGGGTCAATGGAGACAGAGGATAGACAGGGAGAAAAGCGGGCGGAGATGAGGGTTGGCAGAAAGGAGGACATCCTGTGAAAAAGAAAGTGCTTTTAGGGATCAAGCTGCTCTTAGCGGCAGGCTTGGCGTGTGGGCTGTTCGTCATAGGGCGGCAGGAGATCGACTATAAAAGAGGTGAGGGGAGCTACGAGGATGCAGAGCAGATCGCGGGGATCGTGCAGCTGCCGGATCAGTTAGAGACAGCAGCCCCGGGCCAGGAGGCCGGGGATGGGGAGGCGGCAGCGGCAGAGGCCGTGGACCCTTACAAGGATATGCTGTCCAAGATCGATCTGGGCGCATTGCGCCAGGTCAACGGTGATGTGGTGGGCTGGATCGCCATCCCGAAAACGGAGCTTTCCTACCCTATGCTGCAGCGGGCGGATAATGACTATTACCTGGACCACACCTGGAAGAATGAACGGAATTCGGTGGGGGCGATCTTCATGGAGTGCAAGATCGATGCAGGCCTGGATGATTTTAACACGATCGTTTACGGACACCGGATGCGGAACCTTTCCATGTTCGGGAGCCTGCGGTATTATGACGATCTGGAGTATCTTAAGGAACACCCGTCCGTGTATGTGGCGGTGGACAGCGGAGTCTACAAGTATGACATCTATGCGGCTTACGAGGTGGGCCTGCGGACGATCACCTACCGGCTGGATGTGGATACCCCGGAGGAGAAGGAGGAGTGTATCCGCTTCGGACTGGAGAGCTCGGTCATCGATGCCGGTGTCGTTCCTGCGGCGGAGGATAAGATATTGACCCTGTCCACCTGTACCGGGCGCGGGCATGCTACGCGCTGGGTGGTGCAGGCGGTATGCAGAGGTGAAGAGGAAAAAGAAGAGCTGGCAGGTCGATAGAGGGCAGGTGAGAACAGAGGGATATCCAGACCGGATGGAGTGTTTTTTTAACACAAGGTGTGTTATGATCCTTTTAACGGCTTATGGCAGAAAGGGGGAGGTGTGGATGAAGGGGCGTTCAAATGGAGGGTTTTATGTTCGCTTTTTAGGTGGTTTTTCATTAAACTATAGAGGAAAAGAGATACGCTTCAATGCGAACCTGCAGAATATATCCATGCAGATGCTCATGATGCTCTTAAAAGCTGGGGAGGAGGGTGTGGAGAGGAGAAAACTCCTGGCTATGATCCGCCCGGATGAAAAGGACCAGAAAAAGCGGCAGAACAATTTTCGCCAGCAGATCCACATCCTGCGGCGGATGATCGCGGATGCGGGGGTTCCGGAGGGGAGCTATGTGCTGTCGAAAGGGTCCAGATATCATTTTACTGGGGAGCATGAGGTCAGGACAGACACCCAGCGCCTGGACCGTTTGGTCCAGACGATCAAACATGTGACGCTGGAGAAGAACGACGGATGGGAAGAGGCAGTCCAGGAGCTATATAGGGAGTATTGCCAGGCGTATACGGGTGAGTTCCTCCCGATGCTGGGAGCAGAAGAATGGGTAGCTGCGGAGAGCGCATTTTATCAGAAATGGTATTTTACCTGCTTGAACAGACGCTGTGCGTTTTTGAGGGAGCAGGGGCGCTATGAGACTATGCTGGAACTTTGTACCACAGCCTCCCATCTCCATCCCTACGATGAATGGCAGGCCGTCCAGATCGAGTGTTTGATGGCGCTGGACCGGTACAAGGAAGCGCTGGAGGTCTATGAGGAGGCGACCGAGATCTTTTATAAAGATCTGGGGGTCACCTCACTGGATAAGGTGATGGCCCGATACCGCGGCCCGGGAAAAGAACAGGTCTATGCCGCCAATGTATTGGCCAGGTTAAAGCAGGATCTGGAAGAAAAGGAAAAAAGTGAGGCCGGACCCTATTACTGCAGTTATCCCAGCTTCCAGGATATCTACCACCTCATGGTCCGGCTGGCGGAACGGGCGGGGACGAAGAACCTGCTCCTTCTGTGTACCTTGCTGGAGGATCCGGAGGATGTGGAGCAAAAGATGCTGTGCCTCAAGAAGGTCCTGACCGATGGGACCAGGATGGGGGATATCTATACCCGATACAGCCAGAACCAGTATCTGGCCCTGCTGACAGGGGCCGGAGAAGAGGAAGGGGAACTGATCGTCAAAAGGCTGGGGCAGGCCTGGGAGCAGCAGGAGAAGGGTGGAAGGACAGAGGTAAGGTTTGCGCTCCAGGAGGTAGAGAGCGCTGCCCTGGCCAAAACGGAAGATGCGGGCACTCTTTAGAAAAATAAAGAGAGCATAAAAGTCAATTGAAAAAATATAAAAAGTATAAAAAAAATAAAATATCCAAGGCGATGAAATGCCTTTTTTAACGCGTGCCATGATAGGATACCCCTATAGGCAGAGATATGCCGATCGAAGGGTGACATATCATGGCAATTGTTGACTTATGAGGTGGAAAAAAATGGATATCGTGATCGCAGGGGCCTGGACTGGGGTGCCTGCAAAGACAAGGAGGTATGGATAAAGGCAGGGGGGATGCGTAGGGTATAGGACTGGCAGACGATCCAGACGCAGAGGTAGGAAAAGATGGATGATCAAGTATGGAAAGGTGAAGGCAAGGTCCGTCCTGAAGAAGGCAGAGAGGACTGTTTTAGAGGGATTAAGAAAAGACCGTTCCTTCACTTTCGTTATCGACAAGCTGGATACGGACGAAACAGCGCAGAACTTGCAGGCTGCTTCTGCTTTGGAAAGGCAGGTCAGGGAAGTGGTGATCCCGGAAGTGGACACTTACACCTATGGGGTGATGTGTGCCAATGCAGGACAGAAACCCGCTGCAAAGGCACTTACCAAAGATAATATCTATCTTGAGATCATTGCGGGCAACAATGCCCTTGACAATGAGGAAGTGCCGGAAACGGGGCGCATTATCGTTGTTACTCCTGATGTGTATGTGCTGATGAAGCAGTGCAAGGTTCCAACCTTGACGGGGCTATGGTTATCAAAGTGCCCGCACGGAGCAGTCCGGCAGCTCATTATGAAGCCTCCCACATTTGCCATTGCTTTATTTCAG
>CAJUSS010000066.1 GCA_910588895.1 uncultured Lachnospiraceae bacterium | reverse complement strand
AGGCTGACCTTGCCTTTATCATGCACTCTCTGGCGTGGCTTGCCACCAGCGGAACAGCGGCGATCGTCTGTTTTCCCGGCATTATGTACCGTGGCGGGGCCGAGAAGAAAATCCGTGGGTATCTGATCGACAACAACTTTATCGACTGCATTATCCAGCTTCCCAGCAACCTGCTCTTTGGAACTTCCATTGCTACCTGCATCATGGTTTTGAAGCGCAGTAAATCCGATAACCGCACTCTGTTCATTGATGCTTCCGGCGAGTGCGTGAAGGTCACAAACAACAACAGGCTGACAGAGGAGAACATCGCGAAAATCGTTGCGGAGTTCGTTTCCCGCGCAGATGTGGATCACTTTGCCCGCTGTGTTCCTTATGATGAGATAGCCGGAAACGATTATAACCTGTCTGTTTCCACCTATGTAGAGGCCAAAGACACCAGAGAGGTCATCGACATTGTAAAGCTCAATGCAGAGATCCGGGAAATCGTGGCAAGAGAGCAAGTCTTGTGGGATGAAATCGACAAGATCATCGCGGAAATCGAGGCGGACTGATTGCGAACACGCGTGTTCACAATCTGCGCGGGTACATTTTCATCAAAGGCGGAAGAACCGTTGAGAAAGAACTGAGGTGAGTATATGAACCAGGAATTTGAATTCTTGATGTATCGGGCGGCAGATGAGGATGTATCTGTCAATGCGGTAGTTAAAGATGAAACCATCTGGCTGACGCAAAGTGCAATGGCGGAATTGTTCTCGGTTGATAAATCTTCTATCAGCAGACATTTGAAAAACATCTTTGCGGAGGGCGAACTGGATGAAAAAGTGGTTGTTGCAAAAATTGCAACAACCACTCAACATGGAGCTATGGCCGGAAAGACGCAGACAAGGGAGACGCGATTCTACAATCTTGACGCCATTATTTCTGTTGGCTACCGCGTTAATTCCCGCCGGGCAACCCATTTCCGTATCTGGGCAACGGGAATCCTGAAAGAATACATGACAAAGGGTTTTGCACTGGATGACGAGCGGCTGAAGCAGGGCAAGACGGCCTTTGGTAAGGATTATTTCCGTGAATTGCTGGAGCGCGTCCGCTCCATCCGGGCCAGTGAACGCCGCATTTGGCAACAGGTCACTGATATTTTTGCGGAGTGCAGTATTGACTACGACAGCGATGCGGAAATCACTCATACATTTTACGCTATGGTGCAAAACAAATTCCACTATGCCATCACAGGCCAGACTGCCGCAGAAATCGTCTACATTCATGCTGACCGCCACAAGGAAAATATGGGACTGACCACCTGGAAACACGCACCAGATGGACGAATTTTGAAATCTGATGTTTCGATTGCAAAAAATTATCTGAGTGAAAAGCAGATTCGCCAGTTGGAGCGGGCGGTGACGGGCTATTTTGATTACATCGAAGACCTGATCGAACGAGAAAATACCTTCACTATGGAGGAATATGCCGCTTTCAACAGGACGCAAAAGATCACATCGGACTTTGACCGGGAAGTAAAACGGATGCTGGAAAAGGGCGGTGATACAGAATGAGCAGATTGGAAGAATTGATTGCGGAGTTTTGCCCGGACGGGGTGGAGTTTAAGAAAATAAAAGATGTCTTCACTAGGTTAAAAGGGACACCCATCACGGCGGCGAAGATGAAAGAAATTGCCACAGAAAATGGAAATATCCGAATTTTTGCAGGCGGAAAAACCGTTATCAACGCAAATGAAGAAGATATTCCAAACGCAAATATCACAAGAGTCCCGGCGGTTCTGGTACAATCCAGAGGTGTGATTGATGTTGTGTATTACGAAGAGCCGTTTACTTTCAAAAATGAAATGTGGGCATATACCGCCGATGAAAAAACAACGGTTAAATTCCTGTATTATGTTTTGAAAAACAACATCCAATCTTTTCGAGATGCGGCTTCCGGTATGGGGTCGCTCCCTCAAATTTCGTTGCCGGTTACAGAGGAATTCAAAATCCCCGTTCCCCCTCTGCCTGTGCAGAGTGAAATTGTCCGTATACTGGACAATTTCACGGAGCTTACGGCAGAGCTTACAGCGAGGAAGAAGCAGTATGAATACTATCGGGATAAGCTGTTGACCTTCGATGTCCACGGGGGGGAGGATTTGTGATTGTCAATGGCGGACACTCTCGGAAATTGCCACATTTACCTATGGGTATACTGCAAAAGCACAAGACGCAGGAAATACCAGATTTATCAGGATTACAGATATTACTGAAGATGGCTGTTTATGTCCTGTTGATGGTAAATTCATTGATCTTACTGATGAAAGTAAAAAATATCTCTTGAAAAAAGGTGACTTATTGCTCGCTCGAACTGGTGCGACTTATGGAAAAACATTGTATGTTCCAAATGATGAACCAGCAGTATATGCCTCTTTCCTGATTAAGATTGACCTGGATAACAGCTTGGTACTGAATAGATATTATTGGCATTTTTCTAAATCCAGCATATATTGGACCCAAGCCGAAAAATATGTGTCCAAAGGCGGACAACAGCAATTCAATTCCGGGGCGGTTGGAAGAGTCGTTATTCCTATCCCTCCACTTCCTGTTCAACAGCGCATTGTCAGCGTCCTGGACAACTTTGATGCGATTTGTACCGACCTTAAAATCGGTCTGCCTGCGGAAATCGAAGCGCGGCAAAGACAATACGAATTTTATCGCGATGCCCTCTTGACATTCGCCGCGACGGGCGAGATGATCGCAGACAGACAATCATAGCGCCTTAATTCGGCTTTGTCAATATGTTTTTGGATATGTTTTGCTTCCTCTGAGCGATGTTTCTGTAATGTTTCGTGGGGAATACATCACAAAGAAAGATGCACATATCGGAAATGTTCCTGTTATCCTCGGAGGCCAGGAACCGGCCTATTATATTGACAAATCCAATCATGACGGAGAAATTGTTGTGATTGCTCGGAGCGGTGCTTCTGCTGGCTTTGTCTCCTATTGGAACCAGCCAATTTTTGTAACAGACGGTTTTGGTTATGAAAATATTGAGGGGTTGACGATCACAAAGTATCTTTATTATATTTTGAAAAATATCGAAGCTGATTTGAATGCGATGAAGCGTGGAGCAGGTGTTCCTCATGTGAGTGGGGAAGCCCTCGGAAAAATTATGCTTCCGATACCGGCTATTGCGGAACAAGAACGCATCGTTGCAATCCTTGACCGCTTTGACAGTCTCTGTAATGACCTGACCTCTGGTATTCCAGCCGAAATTGAGGCCCGGGGGAAGCAATACGAATACTACCGTGACAAGCTGCTGGCCTTCTCCCCGGCAGACAGATAACGAGAGAGGAGGTTCCCATGAGTACCTACAATATCGTGCTTTCCACCAACGAAAGCACGGTTGTGACCGAATACGCACCGCAGACCCAGCGAAGTGACGCTTATCAGAGTGAAGCGGCTCTGGAAGCGGCGTTTATCAAAATGCTCTGTGAACAGGGCTATGAGTATGTGACCATCCATAACGCTGATGCGCTCGTCGCCAATCTCCGCCGGCAGCTGGAGCTGCTGAACAACTGCCGGTTTACGGATAAGGAGTGGGACAGCTTTTTCAGAAACAAGATCGCCAACGCCAATGAGGGTATCGTGGAAAAGACCCGGAAAATTCAGGAGGACTATGTGCAGAACCTGACCCGCGAGGACGGCACGACCCTGAATATTACTCTGATCGACAAGAAGTACATCCACAACAACCGCTTACAGGTCATCAACCAGTATGTAGAAACCTCTGGGAACCACGATACCCGATATGATGTGACGATCCTGGTAAACGGTCTGCCCCTCGTCCATGTGGAACTGAAGCGGCGTGGTGTCGCGATCAAAGAGGCGTTCAACCAGATCGACCGCTATCAGCGCGACAGCTTTTGGGCGGGCTGCGGACTGTATGAGTATGTGCAGATTTTTGTGATCTCCAACGGCACATCCACAAAATATTATTCCAACACCACCAGGGCAAGCCATATCAAAGAGAACGAGGGCGCAGGCAGAAAGCGCGGAAAGAAAACCTCCAACAGCTTTGAGTTTACCTCCTATTGGGCGGACGGGAACAACAAGGTCATTGCCGACCTTGTGGGCTTTACAAAGACATTTTTTGCGAAGCATACCATCCTAAATATCCTAACAAAATACTGCGTGTTCACATCGGAGGACTTGCTGCTTGTCATGCGGCCCTATCAGATCGTGGCGACCGAGCGTATTTTGAACCGGATCGAGGTATCCTCAAACTACAAGAAAGCAGGCACGATCGAGGCCGGAGGATATATCTGGCACACCACAGGGAGCGGCAAGACCCTGACTTCTTTCAAAACGGCGCAGCTTGCGGCGGGTCTGCCTTATATTGACAAGGTACTGTTTGTTGTTGACCGCAAAGATTTGGATTACCAGACCATTAAGGAATATGACCGCTTTGAAAAAGGGGCCGCTAACGGCAATAAGAGTACCGCCGTCCTGCAAAGGCAGCTGGAAGATAAGGACAGCAAGGGAAATCCGAAGCAATATCGGATCATCGTTACAACCATTCAAAAGCTGGATATTTTTATTGCCAAGAACCCGGACCACCCGATCAGGGACAAGCACATTGTTCTGATCTTTGACGAATGCCACCGTAGCCAGTTTGGAGATATGCACACCCGCATTGTGGGCGGCGTGATAAAAAAGGGCGAAAAAGCTGTTAAGGTTTCTCAGTATTTCCGCCAGTACCATATCTTCGGCTTTACCGGGACGCCGATCTTCGGAGCCAATGCCGGGACCGGAGGCGATCCGAACCTGAGAACCACAGAACAGGCATTTGGAGCAAAACTCCACACCTACACCATCGTAGACGCGATCAATGACGGAAATGTTCTGCCGTTCCGCATCGACTACATCAATACCGTCAAGCAGAAGGACGACAGCAGGGACAAGAAAGTTCCTGCCATAGACACCGAGGGAGCGTTGGCCTCTCAGGAGCGCATCTCCGAGGTCGTGAAGTATATTCTGGAACACTTCGACCAAAAGACTATGCGTAATTCCTATTACAGTCTGAAAGGCCAGCGTGTGAACGGTTTTAACTCCATATTTGCGGTCAGTTCCATTCCCGTCTGCAAAAAGTATTATCTGGAGTTGAAGAAACAGATAGCGGAACAGCATCGCGACCTGACCATTGCTACCATCTTCTCTTTTGCCCCGAACGAGCCGGATACCGCAGACGGCATTCTGGATGATGAAAGTTTTGACACCGAGGACCTTGACCAAAGTTCCCGCGATTTTCTGGAAATGGTGATCGATGAATACAACAGAACTTTCAAAACAAACTTTGATACATCCAGCAAGGGCTTTCAGGATTACTACAAAGACCTTTCCGACAAGGTGAAAAGGCGCGAGGTCGATCTGCTGATCGTGGTCAATATGTTCCTGACTGGATTTGACGCAACAACGCTCAATACGCTTTGGGTCGATAAAAACTTGAAAATGCACGGTCTGATACAGGCATTTTCCAGAACAAATCGTATCCTCAACTCTGTAAAAACTTTTGGCAATATCGTTTGTTTCCGGGACCTTGAAGAAGCGACCAATGACGCGATCGCCCTGTTCGGCGATAAGGAAGCGGTCGGCATCGTTCTTCTAAAATCCTATGAGGATTATTACTATGGCTGCGTGGATGATAAAGGCCGTGAGCAGAAAGGCTATGAGGAACGGATTGCCGAACTGCTTGCCCGGTTCCCATTAGGACAGCCGATCGTTGGGGAGCAGAGCAAAAAGGATTTTATTATTTTGTTCGGCAACATTCTCCGCCTGAGAAATATTCTCTCCGCCTTTGACCGTTTTGCCGGAAACGAAATCCTGTCCCCGATCGATTTTCAGGACTACACAGGCACATACCATGATGTGTATAATGAAATCAAGCCGAAACCGGGCGATAAGGACAGCATCATGGATGATGTTGTATTTGAGATGGAACTCGTGAAACAGGTGGAAGTCAACATTGACTATATCCTCATGCTGGTGGCAAAGTATCACGATGGGAATTGTAAGGATAAAGAAATCCTGGTCGCGATCGATAAGGCGATCAAGTCCAGTTTGCAGCTCAGGTCTAAAAAGGAACTGATTGAGAATTTCATTGCAACTATCAATACAAGCACCGATGTCAACGCAGACTGGCAGCGCTTTGTCAGGGAGCAGCGGGAGGTCGATATCCAGGCTTTGATCCAGGAGGAGAAACTGAAGCCGGAAGAAACCAGAAAGTTTGTTGAGAACGCTTTCCGGGATGGCATTCTCAAAACGACTGGTACAGATGTTGACCGACTGCTGCCGCCTGTTTCCCGTTTCGGCGGCGGGGGCTCCCGCGATAAGAAAAAGCTGACTGTGATTGATAAATTGAAAGCGTTTTTTGAAAAATATTTCGGGCTGGTCGGCCCGACTGAACCTGTTCCTGAACATAAGGTTGTAAGCTATCAAGACCTGATAGGCAATATTCCGACCGGAATGGTCGCAGAAGGATCCGTCTCGTATGGAGATGAAAATTGATAGCTGGCCACCGATAAATCGGTGCGTTGCGTTCTGCGAAGGCCCTTACAGGGGGGCTTGATGTCCATTCTGGCATGGCCTCCATTCCCATCCAGGGGGTACCCCGCTCCCCCTGCGCTGGCTTCACCAGCTACCCCTTCGACAAGTTTACAAAAAATTCGCCGTTTCCATTTTTACGGCTTAAAAAGAAAAAGCGCACCGACCCGACCAGGACTACCCAGACCAGCAACAAGCAGGACGACCGTTCAGGACACAATGTTGTGGAGGCGCTGCTTACCTATGATGGCGAAGGCTATACGATCGACTGGACGAAGCTGGAGCAAAAACTGGCAGACCAGCAGACAACGCTGATGATCCGCTGCCCCCACGATCTTGTGGGGAAGATATGCATTTGATCTGGCCGGGATCTAGACTGCGGCGGTCATGGTACCGGATGAAGCGGCTCCAAAGAGCCATCATTGCTTTTTCTGCGACTATGATCCTTTCATAAAAATGAAGAAAAGCCAAAAATTTTCCGTGTGGAGATTATCAGACAGGACAAAAATGCCGATATATCTTAAAAATGCGTCCGAAAGGTAAGGAACGTTTTCACAACGGACAGATACAGGCAAGGGACATGAAAGGAGACTAGAGACATGATCAACTATCTGCAAGATCTAAGGATCAGGGCAAAGCTTTATATCCTCATAGGAGTCGCGCTGATCGGCATGCTCGTCATTGGCGGGATGTCATTTTATCTCATGGGGCGGATGAACGACATGACCAGTGATATCTCAACGAGCTGGCTCCCCAGCATCGATATCGCAAGGGACTTGAACGCGACCCTATCGAGAGTCCGGCTGAATGAATTAGGGTATATCACTGCGGTCTCGGATGACGTTGAAGGGACCAGCCTAAAGGAGCTCCAGGATGAAAAAGCATATATGGACACCCTCTTAGCTACATATGGTGGATTGATCGACGAGGAAGAACGGGATTTCTATGAAAGCGCGGCAGCCCTATGGACCCAGTACAAACAGGCGGACGAAGAAATGATGGCATTAGCCAGACAGGGCCGCGCAGAGGAAGCCCGCATGATCCTGGAAGGCGGCTGTGTAGAGCTGTACGATTCTTTGAGCGATGTTTTTGGTTCGATCATCACCTACAATACAGAAGGCAGCGACGCGGCGACAGAGGAAAGCGATTCTCTTTACATTACGGCCACCAGCCTTATGGCGGCGGTGATCCTCGTTGTGATCTTGGTGGGAGTCTTTTTCTCCATCGTGATCGTACGCCTGATCAAGCTCCCTATCTCCGAGATCGAGAATGCCGCGACAAAGATGGCAGAAGGCGACCTGGATGTAAAGATCGCCTATACATCGAAGGATGAGCTGGGTGTCCTCGCCGCTCAGGTGCGCAGATTGATCCAGAAGCTCCAGGTTATCATTGATGATGAGGACAGATTCCTTGCGCAGATGGCTGCGGGTGATTTTACGGTGGATACGGTCTGTGAAGGAGAATATACAGGAGGCTTCTATCCGCTGCTCATCTCGTTCCGGGGCATTGCAGAAAAGCTCAACGATACGATGCTGCAGATCAATCAGAGCTCCGCACAGGTGGCGAGCGGGGCAGAACAGGTATCCAACGGCGCCCAGGCGCTGTCCCAGGGAGCGACCCAGCAGGCCAGCTCCGTTCAGGAGCTGGCTGCCACTATCAATGAGATCTCCAACAAGGTGAACCAGAATGCAGACAATGCGCAGCAGGCCAATGCGATGGCAGGCTGTGTCCGGACGGAAATGAATGTCAGCAATGAAAAGATGCAGCAGATGATACAGGCGATGGGGGATATCAGCAACTGCTCCAGTGAGATCGGCAAGATCATCAAGACGATCGAGGATATCGCTTTCCAGACCAACATCCTTGCGCTTAACGCTGCTGTAGAAGCCGCCCGCGCAGGCGCAGCGGGAAAAGGCTTTGCCGTAGTGGCCGATGAAGTCCGCAATCTGGCGAGCAAAAGCGCAGAGGCCTCTAAAAATACCGCTGCCTTGATCGAAAATTCATTAAAAGCAGTAGAAAATGGGACACAGATCGCGGATGAGACCGCACAGTCCCTGCTCCAGGCGGTAAATGCCGTAAACCAGATGACCGGCGTCATCGGACAGATCTCCGAGGCCAGCAGCGAGCAGGCCGGATCCATCGCGCAGATCATCATGGGGATGGACCAGATCTCCAGTGTCGTACAGACCAATTCGGCAACGGCCCAGGAAAGCGCGGCTGCGAGCGAAGAGCTGTCCAGCCAGTCACAGCTGATGAAGAGGCTTGTGGGACGGTTTAAGATAAAGAGCGGTACTTCAAACACAGCGGAGCCGTTATCCTGACATTTTATATACGTTTTATCATGACCAAAAAGGGGCTGCCGGAATGTGGCAGCCCCTTTGTCTTGGCAGCGTGTCATCTTACGATGCTCCA
This sequence comes from uncultured Lachnospiraceae bacterium, assembly GCA_910588895.1. GTDB lineage: Bacteria > Bacillota > Clostridia > Lachnospirales > Lachnospiraceae > Caccovicinus. The sequence continues at coordinate 10,396 of CAJUSS010000066.1, read as the reverse complement.
AGTATGGGTATCCCCGCCTGTCCTCATCAGGGACGGAGGGACAAGGCTCAGGCCAGATCATGGAACACGGGCCTCATCTTTTCATAAGTGCAAAATGTCTTAAAGCCCAGCTCCTTTAGTACAGCCATCCCTTCTTTGATATAAGCTCCCAGATGCTCCGGCTTATGGCTGTCGCTTCCCAGCGTGACGATCTCGCCTCCCAACTCCCGATACAGCTTTAAGATCTCTGTGGAGGGGGTGGTATCTTGCAGCCCATACCGGTGGTAGGAGGTGTTCAGCTCGATCCCCTTCCCATCCGCGATCACGATCTTAAAGATCTGGGCGATCATGGGCTTTATCTTCTCAAAGGGATAGAGACCCTGCTCATCATACCGGCAGATCAGATCCACATGGCCCAGCACACTGTAGTTTTTATAGGCCTGCACCACATCCAGCATCTCCTGGTAATAGCGCTCATTGTACTCCTTCTGGGTCCTCCCCCGCTGGAAGTCCTGGGTCCAGAACTCCTTATCCTCCACCTGGTGGATCGACAGGATGATAAAATCGAAAGGATACCGCTTAAAAAGGGCCTCGAACTGTGGGATCGTATGCATCTGCACCCCAAATTCCATCCCGGTACGTATCCTTATCCGATCGCCATAACGTCGCTGCATCTCTTTTATCCTGTCCATATACCGGGGATAGTCCACGTTGGCAAGTGGCTCACCGTTCCGGTACGAGATCTTCTGTCCGCTGTCCCAGTCCAGCTTGATCCCATAGTCCACATGGTCCGTGATGCAGATCTCCTCCATCCCCATCCTGACCGCATCCCGGATCACATCCTCCATGGGATAGACCGAATCGTCACTAAACTCTGTATGTACATGATAGTCGGCAAACATGCTGCTCCTCCTTAAGGTTTTTTTACAGTATAGCATCTGCGGGCGTGGGATGGCTATCATTATTTTCTGCCCATTTCAGAGGGCTTCGTGGCAGAGGGATGTGGCGGGTCTATCCTATACCCACGCGATCTAAGTAGCTCCTGAGCGGCCCCTTTAGAAGACCAGTGAAAAGTATCCAGACATCTTGACAACCTCCCACCCATGGATTAAACTTTTTTACAAAACGACCATACAAGTGCAGGATGACAGGGAGGAGCGAGCATGAGTTTTCCAAAGGGATTTTTATGGGGCGGAGCCGTAGCCGCCAATCAATGTGAGGGCGCCTGGCTGGAGGACGGCAAGGGGCCGAACGTGTCGGACATCTTAGTGGGGATCATGTCCAAAGAGCCGGGGCTCAGATGGGATGAGGACACAGGAAAGTATGAGATGGCCCTTGACCCGGATAAGGTATATCTGAGTCATGAGGGGATCGACTTTTACCACCGCTACAGAGAGGACTTAGAGCTGATGGCCGGTATGGGCTTTAACTGTTTTAGGACCTCTTTTGCATGGGGACGGATCTTTCCCAACGGGGACGAGGAGATGCCCAATGAGAAGGGGCTGGCGTTTTATGACAAGTTGATCGATACCATGCTGGAGCTGGGGCTGGAGCCGGTGATCACCCTGAGCCACTATGAGACGCCCCTCCATCTGCTGACGGAGTACGGCGGCTGGAGCGACCACAGACTGATCGGCTTTTGGAAGCGCTATGTGACCACGGTGTTCGAGCGCTACAAGGGGAGGGTCAAGTATTGGCTCACCTTTAATGAGGTGAACAATCTGCTGAAAAACCCCCTGGTGGCTGGCGGGATCCTGGCCAGGGACCCGGCAGACAAGGAGGATCCTATCGGCTCTACCACAGAGAAGGAGAAATGGCAGGGCTATTATAATATCCTGGTAGCCAATGCCTGGACGGTGGAGCTGTGCCAAAAGATCGATCCCCAGGCTAAGGTGGGTTGTATGATGACGGCCTCCAGCGTTGCCACCTACCCTTATAACTGTGACCCGGACAATGTGATGGGCGCTTATGAGTCCGTACGGATGGCGAATTTTTATTTTGCGGATCCCTTCTGTCTGGGGATCATCCCCGGCTATGTCAAGCGGATCTGGAGGGAGCAGGGCTGTACGCCGGTGATGGACGAGGAGGAGATCCGGCTGATCCGGGACTATCCCGTATCGTACCTGGCCTTCAGCTATTATCGTTCCTCCACCTATGAAAAGGGATACGCGCTCCGCGGGGACACCGGCGGTCTCTTAGGCAAGGAAAATCCTTATCTCACCGGCTGTTCACCAAAGCCCTGGTGCTGGCCGATCGATCCGGAGGGGCTCCGTTATGTGCTGAACGTATACCATGACCGGTATCATCTGCCCTTGTTCATCGTGGAAAATGGGATCGGCCTGGATGAGGCTCCGGATGCAGAGGGGAAGATCCGCGATCCGTTTCGGATGGGGTATGTGGAAGCGCACCTAAAGTATGTCCACGAGGCGATCCTGGACGGCGTGGAGGTGATGGGCTATCTTTACTGGGGACCCATCGATGTGGTCTCGGCAGGGACCGGCGAGATGAAAAAGCGGTACGGATTCGTCTATGTAGACCGGCATAATGACGGCAGCGGGACATTGGAGCGGAAGATCAAGGATTCCTATCACCGCTATAAAGAGATCATCGAGAGCAACGGGGAGGTCCTGCTGACGCAGCAGATGTCCTGACAGGATCTGCCGGGCATGGGTCTGTGCCGACAAACGGCCGGACAGATCCTGCCGGACAGGCATTTGTGTCAGCAGGACACGATCAAAACAGCAGATCGGACGATCTTGCATATAGAATATAGAGTATAGAGAAAGGCCGTGTCCGCTCTTTGCAGACACGGCCGAAAGAATGAAAAAAGAGGTAAGAAGATGTTGTTCACAACGGAGTGGGCCCATCCCTGGCAGAGGACCCTGGCGATGTATGCCCTGATCACCGTCAGCATCGCGCTGATGGTGATCGGGATCTATTTTTTCAAGTTCCCCAATAATTTTTCCTTCGGAGGTGTCACCGGTTTTTCAACGATCGTCAGCAAGATCCCCCCTTTTAGCGCAGGCGATTTTACCTTCTTCGCCAATACAGCGCTGCTGGTGATCGGGTTCATCTTTTTAGGGCGGGTCTTTGGCGTGAAGACGGTATATGCCAGCATGCTGATGTCCTTTGGGCTGTCTTTTTTAGAGCGGGTCTGTCCTCTGAGCCGGCCCCTCACCACACAGCCCCTGCTGGAGCTGATCTTTGCCGTGTTCCTTCCGGCGGTGGGCTCTGCCGTGCTCTTTAACATCGGCGCGTCCAGCGGCGGCACGGATATCATCGCGATGATCCTGAAAAAGCATACCAGTCTGAACATCGGCACCGTGCTCTTTCTGGTGGATGCCGCTTCGGTGATCCTGGCATTTTTCGTCTTTAACGTGGAGACCGGCCTGTATTCCCTGCTGGGCCTGATGGCCAAATCTCTGATGATCGACGGGGTGATCGAGAACATCAACCAGTGCAAATGCTTTAACATCGTCTGCGACGACCCGGAGCCGATCTGCGATTTCATCATCCACAAGCTGGTGCGCAGCGCTACGGTCTATGAGGCAAAGGGCGCTTTCACCCACGAGAAAAAGGCGGTCATCATGACGACCATGTCCAGAGGGCAGGCGGTCCGCCTGCGCAACTATGTGCGCGCGGTGGAACCTACGGCTTTTATCATGATCACCAGCTCCAGCGAGATCGTGGGGAAAGGGTTTTTGACAAATTAGCGCAAGTAAAAAACTACCTTTGCAAAGCACCTGTTTTCTGGTATACTGATAAAGAAAGCGATAGAAAAGGCTGTGTTGGCATATCCTATAGGGAGGGCAGAGCACCAAAAAGATGAGCATAGGAGCAGGAGGTAGCATCGTGGCAGAGATCGAGAATAGAAGCACGCACAAGGTCTATGAAAAGGATAAGCTGGGGGAGGTACAGATCGCGGATGAGGTGGTGGCGATCATCGCCGGACTGGCCGCTACGGAGGTGGAAGGCGTGGACTCCATGGCAGGCAACATCACCAACGAGCTGGTGGGAAAGCTGGGCATGAAGAACCTTTCCAAGGGGGTAAAGGTGGACGTGACGGAGGAGCATGTGTCCGTGGATCTTTCCCTGAACCTAAAATATGGCTATAATATCCCGGATGTGGGTGAAAAGGTGCAGGACCGGGTAAAGACCGCCATCGAGAACATGACCGGCCTTTCCGTGCTGGACGTGAACATCAAGATCGCCAGTGTGAACATGGAGAACGCCCGCTGAAAGATGGAAGGGCAGCGTATGTGCATACGGGACGGTATCATTTGGAAGGACAGGCAGCTCTGCAGTACTTGCGGAGGCCTGTCTTTTTTAGCGTTAAATGCTTGCGATCGCTTGCGTTTGCCAGCATAGTCAGATATACTATACAAAAAGGAGTGTGATCTATATGGCAAATACATCCGCTATTTATGCCCGTATCGATACGGGACTGAAAGAAAATGCAGAAAATATCCTCGCACAGCTTGGGATCACGCCATCCAGTGCGATCCAGATGCTTTATAGTCAGATCGTACTGACAAGAGGTCTGCCGTTGGATCTGCATCTTCCATCAGTAAAACCGACCGCCATCGGCGGCATGAGCCGGGCAGACTTAGATGCGGAACTGATGAAAGGGGTAAGATCCTTAAGATCCGGCAAAACCTATACGGTAGATGAGGTTGACGCTGAGTTTGAGAGGGAGTTTGGTATATGAGCGACCGATATCTGGTCATCTATTCCCCGGAAGCAAAGGTTGATCTAAAAGGGATCTATTCCTACATTGCATCTACTCTCTTAGTCCCAAGTATCGCAGAAGGCCAGATAAACCGCATCCGAAAAACGATCCGTGCCCTCAACTTTATGCCGTCACGAAATCCTGTGGTAGACTGGGAACCTTGGAAAAGCATGGGGATGCACAAAGTCCCCGTTGATAATTTTGTGATCTTCTACACGGTGGATGACAGCGGTGTTACCGTCACCATCATACGTATCCTTTACAGTGGTCGGGATATCACATGCATTGCGGCAGAGTCGCTGGATCTGTCCTAACCATTTCCCAGAGAGCTCCCATCTGCCTGGCACATCTTCCGGTAGGCCAGCGGCGTCATCTTGCATTCCCGCTTAAAGCACCGGTGGAAATGGCTCTTTTCCTGAAATCCCACCTCCTCTAAGATCGTCTGTACCGGCAGGCGGGTCTCGCGCAGGAGGAAACGGGCCTGCTCCAGCCGGATCTTCATGAGCTGCTGCTGGAAGGTGATGTGCGCCTGTTTTTTGAACCAGGCAGAAAAATAGGCCGGATGGTAATGGAAGGCCGCTGCCGCGGTCTCCAGGGTGATATCCCGGTAGTGATCGGAAATGTAGGTCAGGACCGCCCCGATCTTATTTTCCGTCATCATGGCAGAGCGGCCGATCAGCAGTTTTTCCTGATGGCACTGGTGGAGCTCGGAGAGCAGCAGGGTGCAGGCGGCGTGTACGGCCTTTTTCCCTGGGATCCCCTTGCCGGCTTCGTAAAACAGGATCTTTGCGATGGCCCAGTCCATGCTGGCCAGGGAGCAGTCAAAATACAGGAGCCGCCCCTGCGCAGAGGGAGTGCGGAGGAAGTCGTAGAACAGTGGACAGTCCATGATCTGGGAAAAGAACAGGGAGTCGAAGAAATCCTCAGTCAATAGCATAGAGGGGACCGGTGCGTCCTCCTCCTCGATGGGATACCCGCTCTTGGCGATCAGGATGTTCCCGGGTGAGCACACGGTCAGACTCCCCTGCAGGCGCAGGAGACAGCGTTCCGGGATCAGGAGGATCCGGATCTGTCCTTGTGCGGGGGCGGGAAGATCGGACAGACGGTCAGCCAGATAAAAGCCGGATGCAGGGAGAAGGAGCTCCGGGGTGCTGGCCTGGGCAGGGGAAAGAGCATCCGTGACCGCAGGTATCGACATTGTGGGTCGCCTCCTTATCTTCATGTATAGATCCTCTATGTACAGATCCTTCTATCAATAGATCTTGCTATATAGGCCTTCGTGGATCCTACGGGAGCAGGTCTCGGGTCGAGGTATCATGTCCTCCGGCCATGCTCCTTCCGGGGGATGCATATGGTCCGGTGGGCGGCTTGTCCCGTCCTGCGTGACAGCGGATCAGTGCAGGTAGGATGTCTATCAAGATCATACCACAAAATCTTAAAAAAAACCATTTTTTTGCCGAAATAGGTAGCTTTTAGCGCAGATATCTTCCATGATATAATAAAGATGTTAAAAAAATAACAGACTACCAGGAGGTAAGCAAAAGATGAGGAAACGAGGCAGAAAAGGGTTGGGTCTGATCATGGCCGTATCTATGGCAGCGGCTGCCATGGCCGGATGCTCCGGCGGGAGCACGGACAGCACCACCGCAGCCCAGACGGAAGAGACCACGGCGGCAGCAAAGGAGAGCCAGAGCGAGGCGGATCCCGGCCAGGAAGGTCCGGCTGAGGGGGGCCAGGCAAAGGAAGGCACCTATGAAGCTGTGGAAAAGGGCTTTGGCGGCGATGTCACGGTGAAGGTCACAGTGGACGGTGAAGGGAACGTGACGGCAGTGGACGTGACGGCAGATGGTGAGACCCCGGACCTGGGAGGCAAGGCGGCGCCGAAGATCGCAGAGGAGATCCTCGGCAGTCAGAGCCTGGCAGTGGACACCGTGTCCGGAGCCACCATCACATCCCAGGCAGTCCTGGCCGCGGCGGAGGCGGCCCTCTCTGAGGCCGGCGTGGATGTGGAGAGCTGGAAGTCTAAGACAGTAGAGAAGGCAGAAGGGGAAGCGGAGGAGGCCACCGTGGATATCGTGGTGGTAGGCGCAGGCGGATCCGGCACCGGCGCGGCCCTTGCGGCGGCAGAGGCAGGCGCAAAGGTCATGGTGGTGGAAAAGCTGGGTGCTGTAGGCGGGAACTCCAAGCTGGCCAGCGGCTTTTTTGCGATCGATTCCAAGTGGCAGCAGGAGGAAGGCCTGGATCTGGATGTAGATGTAGCGATCAACCGCCTGCTGGTGTTCAATAACTATTTATCCAACGGCCCCCTGACCAGAGCGATCGTGGAAAAGGCCGCCGATACGGTGGAGTGGCTGGACGGTATGGGGATGAAGTTCTATCTCCAGCAGGAGACCACTCAGTTCGCCCATGAGAACGATCCCTATGAGTACAAGTGCTACCATAAGTATGAAGACAGCGGGGCCGGTTTTGAAGCCCTGTACCAGAAGCTGGACGAGATGGGCGCAGAGGTCCGGCTCAATACCACCTTTACAGATCTGATCCAGGAGGCGGACGGCAAGGTGACCGGGATCGTGGCCACGAAAGAGGACGGCGGTCAGCTGACCGTACATGCAGACGCGGTGATCGTGTGTACCGGCGGCTTTGGCGGTGACAGCGAGCGCGCGGCCGCAAAGGTGAAGAACGACTACATGGCCTCCATCGGCATGCCCAATATGGGAGAGGGATACGATGCCATGGTCAAGGCAGGCGCGATCGACTTAGATGGCACGCCGCTCCTCCATGCCTGCCAGCTGGCCGAGTCGGAGACCACTACAGAATCCTCCGGCGAGACCTTGGCCGGTTTCTCCAGCAGCAGCCTGACCCAGCTCCTCATGTCTCCCCTTCTGTGGGTAGATGCCTCCGGCAGCCGTTTTGTCAATGAGGATGTGGTCTACGACACCGCCTTTTGGGCTAACGCCGCTGTAGCCGCAGGCGGGAGATATTACTTTATCGTAGATGAGGCGACCCTGCAGTCCTATACCGACGGCGATACCCTGCGGATCTCCAAGTCCGGTCCTGGCGCCTCCATGGATCCTGCGGATTTCAAGGAGCTGGCCGAGCAGGCCGTGCAGGCAGGGACCGCGTTCAAGGGCGCTGACGCCGCGGCCCTTGCCGAGGCAGCCGGTATGGATGCCGGAGAGCTGGAAGCCACCATCGAGCGGTACAATACCATGGTAGAGGCAGGCGCGGACACCGATTATGATAAGGCGGCCGCCTCCTTAAAGTTTACTGTGGGCGAAGGCGACTTATACGCATTTGACTGCCGTGCCGTGTACTTAGGGACCGTGGGCGGCGTAAAGGTGGACGAGCACCTGCAGGTGATCGACGGCGACTATGAGCCGATCCCGGGCCTGTACGCAGCCGGGACCGGCGCGGGCGGCTACTACAACGGCTTAGGCTATCCGCCATACGAGGGCCTGGCCTGCGGCTTCGCCTGGACCTCCGGACGGATCGCAGGGGAGAGCGCGGCGGCCTATGTGGGAAAATAAGGGCGGCTGTGGAGCATAGATATCTTTATAGATCGTATAAAAGTAGATGGAGAAAGAGTGCGGGGCGGCCTGCGCTCTTTTTCTAGTATGCCCGACGGGCGCACGTTCTAATGGGTGAAAGTCGTGTGTTCTGCAAGCTGTTATCAGCTAGCCAGTAAAAGTCTGGTCAAGGTGATCGCCAGTGAGCCTTGTAGCGAGCCTCCAATGCTTTTGGGTGACCGAACTACTGGGATCATTGGATCGTCGCATCAGTGATAGAAGGGTCATTAAGTTATGTAAACAATGGTTGCAAGATAATAGCCAAGCTGGGCTATATATCCGTGCTTGACTATCATCTAAAAAATGCGTGAAGACTATTGAACTGCTGCATACCGAACGGTACATACAACAGTATGGGAAAGGCTACTCATCGAGGTTTCCTGGCTTGTCGTCTGATCATAAGCATATTGCTAAAGCCGCTGTACATAGCTTCCTTTGGATATCCCTCTGCCGCATCTTCTGCTCTTCTGGCATGGTCGGCTTTTTCCTATTCATCATTCCGATGGCGCACCTCAAGGATACATTGAGTCCGTGCCACTTGATCCAAAGATCCACTGATCTTTTTTATATTTGCTGCATCAAGATCTGCGTCCCATTCGTCCAAAAGCAGCATATCCGTCTGGACTTCTTTTAGGATCGTCTGCATATGTGATAAAACCGTTTCACCTGATGACATGGACCCCTTTTGTATATCTTCGAAGTAAACTTCCATATTGGGAGAATAATAATACGCTTTATCTTTAAAATACGTTTTTAACCCAATGAGTATCGTCGACTTTCCTACTCCATTCCCTCCTCGTATGGTGATGCGCCCTGGCTGCTTTAGCTTTTCCCAGGTAATGATCTCATCAAAAGATCCAAATCGGTAGCGGACCTTGTCTTCCTCAAGGATCACTTCAAAGAAATTGATATATTTCGGATCAAAAGTCAAATTCTCGGGAACCTGTAACGCGCTATTTAATCCAAGAATTTTTGCATATATACTATTCCAGTTCATAATAGTTGAAATAAGTATATTTAAATACTGGATCGTATTGACCTGCCTAGGCAAAGTAACGACCAGTACAGCGGCTGAAGCCGCATCGCTGCAGGAAAGGAAACTTTTTATCAATACAAAGAAAACAGGGATCATACTAAACAGCATTGCCAAACATGACATATAGGTTACATAGCGCAATTTATGTACACCTTTGCCCGTTGTCTCTTTGATCGCAGCCTTTAATGCGTTCTTCCACAAACAAGCGTTATGCTCATTATCTGCCATGATCGTATCCCAACCATATCGTAAGATCGTATTCATGTTTACATGCGTATCCTGCAGATCAAGAGATAAATTTTCCACCTTTTTTTGGGAAACAAAACATAGACCAAAAGCAAAAATAAAGGAGCTCATATAAGCAATGATAAAGTCCTTTTCTATCGCGATACTGATGACCCCTATATTAAAACAAATATTAAGGAATGTCAGGATAAGATCAAAAATAAGATCATAGCTTTCATTTACTACATTCCATGCCTCATTATAAAAAAAGTCTTTCTTTTGCCAGTAAAATCTCTCTCCTTTGCAAGGTATGGTTTAAAGTGGCAGTCCTTTTTGAAATCAAAAATGTACTTTCTGAATGTATGGTATTTTGCTAATATCAAAAAATGTTGATAGCCATATCGTGGAAGAAAAACTATAAAAAGCAATATAGAAAAGACCAAGACCCAAAAAGTAAGCTTATTTGGTCTTTCAATACACTGACCTACCCGAATCATCGCAATCGTAGAAAGCGCTACTAGGGCCTGCTCTACACATCCAAACACAACACAGAGAGTCGAATATTTATTGATATGATTGTTCATACTTCGTTAAATTGGGGATTATGACCCTATCCATAAAATGATCAAATGTTTTTTGTTCATCTATGCAGATCTGTTTTCCTCTAGCCTCTCTTTCTAATACGCATCCCCCTCCACAAAATCCTCCTATTTTACACCGCAAGCATTCTTCACGTGAAAAAACATTACTATTTCCCCATACATCGTTTTTTTCGAAAGTATCATAGTCTATATTTTCTATATCTCCTAATACTACAGCGAACTTTTGATGGCCTGCGCCCTCTTTTTCTGATATAATGAA